>NZ_WHOV01000259.1:0-2730 GCF_009765395.1 Pseudomonas sp. BAV 4579
CGCCGAGCGACGGTCAGGCGAGGCGAAAAACGCTGAGGAAGCGGAGTTTACGAGAGGTAAATGAGCATTCCGAAGTGTTTTTCAACGAAGCATCACCGAGCGCAGGCACTTTTCGTACTGGACCTAACGGACAAGAGGATGAGGAAGGCGCCTGCCAGCGCCGCCAGGGAGGCCCCGGCAAAGGCGGCAAGGGCGCCGGATACCTGCCAGGCATAGCCAGCATACAGCGCGCCCAGCGCCCCGCCAGCCCCGGAAAGTGCCGCGTAGAGCGATTGGGCCTGGCCCTGGCGGCGGCGGTCGAAATGGGATTGGACGAACTGGATGGCGGCGGCGTGGAAGCAGGCGAAGGTGGCTGCATGCAGGAGCTGGGCGAACAACAGCACGGGCAACTGGTCGGCCAGGGCGCCCAGCAGCAGCCAGCGCCCGGCGGCGATCAGAAAGGCGCCGACCAGCAGGGTAGTCAGAGCGATCCGCGCCAGCAGTTGCGGCATCACCAGGAAGATCAGCACCTCGGCGACCACGCCGAGGGACCAGAGCTGACCGATGACGCCGCGGCCATAGCCGAGCTCTTCCAGGTGCAGGGTGAAGACCGTGTAGTAGGGTCCGTGGGACAGCTGCATCAGCGCCGCGGCGATGAAGAAGGCCAGCACCCGCGGCTGGCGCAGGGTGGTCAGAAACGGCTCGGCCGGCGCCTCGGGGCGCTGCCCCGGATCGACCTTGACCCCCGGCACCGCCAGCGAGGCCAGCAGGATGATCGCCATCACCAGCAGCAGATAGGCCGGATAGAGATCCAGGCTGACGTATTCGAAGGCCCAGCCGAGCCCCGCCACCGCGGCGATGAAGCCGATCGAACCCCAGAGACGGATGCGCGCATAGCGCTGCGGCTGATCGCGCAGATGGGCCAGAGTAATGGCTTCGAACTGGGGCAGCACCGCGTGCCAGAAGAAGGCGTGCCCCGCCATGATCAGCGCCAGCCAGGCGAAGCCCTGGCCGAGGTAGATACCGGAGAAGCACAGCAAGGTGCAGGTGGCGCCGAGGCGGACGATGCTCAGCCGGCGGCCGGTGCGATCGGCCAGCCAGCCCCAGAGGTTGGGCGCCAGTACCCGCATCAGCATGGGGATGGCCACCAGCTGGCCGATGGCGGTGCCGGAATAGCCCAGGTGGTGGAAGTACAGCCCCAGGTAGGGCGCCGTGGCCCCCAGCAGCGCGAAGTAGGCGAAGTAGAAGCCCGACAGGCGCCAATAGGGAACCGGCATCGTCCGTCCGCGAATCAGAGTTGCGGCAGGATGGGCGTGTGCACTCTCACCTCGGCGTTCTGCGCGCGGTGACGCAGCAGGTGATCCATCAGCACCAGGGCCATCATCGCCTCGGCAATGGGCGTGGCGCGGATGCCCACGCAGGGATCGTGGCGACCCTTGGTGATGATATCCACCGGATTGCCATGGACGTCGATGGAGCGCCCCGGGGTGGTGATGCTGGACGTGGCCTTCAGCGCCAGGTGGGCGACGAGGGGCTGACCGGAGGAGATGCCGCCCAGCACGCCACCGGCGTTGTTGGACAGGAAGCCCTCCGGGGTCAGCTCGTCACGGTGCTCGGTGCCGCGCTGGGCGACGCTGGCGAAGCCGGCGCCGATCTCGACGCCCTTCACCGCATTGATGCTCATCAGCGCATAGGCCAGTTCGGCGTCGAGGCGGTCGAAGATCGGCTCGCCGAGGCCCGGCGGTACGCCGTCGGCGACCACGGTGATGCGCGCGCCCACCGAATCCTGATCGCGGCGTAGCTGGTCCATGTAGGCCTCCAGCTCCGGTACCCGGTCCGGATCGGGGCTGAAGAAAGCGTTCTCTTCCACGCTGTCCCAGGTCTTGAAGGGAATCTCGATGGGCCCCAGTTGGCTCATGTAGCCACGCACCCGGATGCCCTGGGTGGCCAGGTACTTCTTGGCGATGGCACCGGCCGCCACGCGCATGGCGGTTTCCCGCGCCGAGCTGCGACCGCCGCCGCGGTAGTCGCGCAGGCCGTACTTGTGGTGGTAGGCGTAGTCGGCATGGGCCGGGCGGAACAGGTCCTTGATCGCCGAGTAGTCCTTGGACTTCTGGTCGGTGTTGCGGATCAGCAGGCCGATGGGAGTACCGGTGGTGACGCCCTCGAAGACCCCGGACAGGATCTCCACCTCGTCCGCTTCCTGGCGCTGGGTGGTGTGGCGGCTGGTGCCAGGCTTGCGCCGATCCAGGTCACGCTGCAGGTCGGTGAGGTCCAGGGGCAGTCCGGGTGGGCAACCGTCGACGATGGCGACCAGCGCCGGGCCATGGCTTTCGCCGGCGGTGGTGACGGTAAACAGCGTACCGAGGGTATTGCCGGACATGCGAGGGCTCCGCGCTACGGGTGAAAGGTATGGATGCAAATTGGGAATGGGCGATTTTACACGCGCCGTGGTCTTTTACACGGATTGTGTGCGGGATAGGCCCCCACACCCCAGCTCTCCGGTGCCCTTCCTGCCATGCGTCTGCTGTTCTCCCTGCTGCTGTGCCTCGCCCTGCCCGCCCTCGCCACGGCGGCCGATCCCGTGCTCTATCGCCCCCTCTCGCTCGACACCGGCAGCGGGGTGCTCAAGGGCAGTCTGATCCTGCCCCGCAGCGAGCGTCCGCAACCGGTGGTGCTCTTCGTTTCCGGCTCGGGCCCCATCGACCGCAATGGCAACGCCCCCGGCGCCCGCAATGCCGCTCTGCAGCG
>NZ_WHOV01000260.1:0-1001 GCF_009765395.1 Pseudomonas sp. BAV 4579
CCATCGCCATCACAGGGGCAGGCTAGCAAACACGACTTTTCAGACAAGCCCTAGGCAAACACAGAGGCACATGCCGCGGACCACAAGGTAGCGCTGGAAAGCTTTCAGTAGACTGGGCCGAGGATTACAAAGTAGTCAGCTTTCGACCCTGAACCCTCGTATTCCAATGCCCTGTGCATACCTGTTGAGCGTATCGAGTGACCGAAATACCCTTACTACTTCGCGTCTAGAGCGGAGAGGAAAATGTCGGCTCTCTTTGCTGTAACGCACCTGCAATTACCACCCATGGCTGTCGGGACCTGGAATTGCGTGCACGTCGTATGCGGCCCCGGCCGCTACAAGCGCACGGAGCCCTTCAGCGCTGATTGACTGACGCATAACGGCTACGCTTCGGAGGCCGGCCTTTATCGAGGGCAGCCACGATATCCTCCGGCATGAAATCTTTCGCCTTCTTCTTCGGCGGCTCTTGGCGCTGCGCTTTGGTTGGCTTTGGATTGCCAGGTACCGCTTGGGACCGACGGCTATCGCGTTGCTCTTGCATCCGCTGCGCGACCTGCAAGACGTGGCCCAGCCGCTTGTTTTCCACGATGGTGCCTTGGCTGACCTCAGGCAACTGATCCAACGTCTCGTAGGAAAAGGTAATTCCTGCTGATCGGACCTCAATTCGGCCGTCAGGGTAGTGATAGATCTCTGCGTATCGGCCTGCTAAAGCTCGTGCTTGTACCTTGTCGTGCAGGACATAGAGACGTCTGTCGTACTGCAGCGTGAGGCTTTTCGATACCCGCCGCGGTTCCCGCCATGTCAAGGTTAAAGACAGGTCCTCGTCGTCGCGTACTGGCCGGTGCGCATCGAAGTCCGAGCGGGCCGGTTTGCCGAAGCGGCGATTGTGATCGGCAATGAAGAGCGGCAGATAAGCATTGGCGGCTTCGACGGTGCTGATGTTTCGTAGTCGCAGTTCCTTGACCAGGCGATCCTGCAAGGTGAGATGGGCTCGCTCGACG
>NZ_WHOV01000261.1:0-836 GCF_009765395.1 Pseudomonas sp. BAV 4579
GCTCAAACCACCAATACATCGGCGGGGAAGGGCAGGAGATACCCTCCAGGCGGCCTTCCGTTCGGTGGATATTCATCTTTAATTTCAAAGATTTGCGGGATGAATGGGAATTTCGTTCGGCTCCTAACGAATTGACTTTTCAGCATCCGGTGCGTTAGCTTCTTCTTATTGATAAGCATTATCATTCGTGTAGAGGTTCATCGAAATGACGAGCAAGAGGGCCGAGAGGGTCGGAGACGTAGGCGCCGATCGTCGGGAACAGGCCGCATTCCTGTTCCAGTCGGGTGATCGCGTCCTGCAGGGGCGGGGCATCTGTGCCCGGGTCGAGACACCGGCCAGCGGCGGTGCGCACCGGGACAGCCTGTTCCTCCATGCCGTGGAAGAGGCCTTCGCCCGTGCCCGCCAGGCCGGCATCGCCGAGCCGGTGATCATGGGCGCCATTCCCTTCGATACCACCCGGCCCTCCTGTCTCTATGTGCCCCGGGAGCACGCCTGGGTGGCTCGTCCGGCGCCGGTCAGCAGCGCGCCAGTTGCCCCGGCGCAGGTGCGCGAGGTGCGCAACCTGCCCAGTGCGGATGGCTTCTGCCTGGCGGTGGAGGAGGCCATCGAGGCCTTCCGCCGCGGCGAGCTGAGCAAGGCGGTGCTGTCGCGCATCCAGGAGATCCGCCTGGCCGAGCCTGCCGACGTGGAGACCATCCTCGCCAATCTGGCGCGGCAGAATCCCACCGGCTATCAATTCCGCATCCCCGTCGCCGAGGGCGGCGAACTGGTCGGAGTCAGCCCCGAGTTGCTGGTGCGCAAGCAGGGCGCCCGGGTCCACACCAATCCGCTGGCGG
>NZ_WHOV01000030.1:0-13254 GCF_009765395.1 Pseudomonas sp. BAV 4579
CGTATTCGTCGCCGGCCTGGGTGCGCTGGTAGTAGAGATAGTCGTCGCGGGGGACGGGCAGCGACAGATCCGTCTCGCGAATGCGCGCGCGGATCTCTTCGAACAGCTGTTCGCGCAGGGCGGCCTCGGGTGCCAGCTGGGCTTCCAGGTAGGCGTTCTCGGCTTCCAGGTGAGCCAGCACCTCGGGGGCGTCGCGGCTCTCCAGCCAGGCGTTGGGGTCGTCATCGGGGGCGCGGCGGGCAATGGGGGCTTGGGTCATGCGGGCTCCTTGGGCGCCGCGCAAGAGCACGCGGGCGGGGCAAAACCGCTATCATAGGCTTCTCCTTTCCGCTATCGCCATGGATCGCAATGACCGAGCAAGAGTACCTGATCGCCTGGGCCGTCTACGCCATCGCCGCGCTGCTGCTGTTGGTGGTGTCTTTCAAGGCCACCGGCTGGCTCTGGCGCTGGCTGCGCGAACCCATCCGGCTGGTGGTGGCCGTGCTGCTGGTGACGCCCGCCCTGGTGGATGCCGAGCACGGCCTCTATGCCCCGGCGATCGCCGTGACGGTGCTGGATCTGGTGTTCAAGGTGGGCAACAGCGCCTGGTCAGCGGTGGCCAACCTGGCCGCCGCCGGCACCATCGGCATAGTGCTCTATCTGATCTTCGTCCTCTGTCGCTGGCTGTACCGGCGCTCCCATCCGCGTCCGGCGCCAGTCGTCGCAGCGGCGCCGACGGATGATCCGCAACCGGAATCGCCGGTGGCGCCACGGACCCCGGCAGCCCCGGTCGAGCGCCGCGAACCCCGAGGGCGTAGCGAGCGCGTCGAACCCCGCCTGTAATCCAGGCTTGCGCCCGGGACGTGACCCCTTCAGCATGCTGGCGAAGGGCAGCGGCGGCAGCCGCCGTTGAACCAGGCAGCCACCCCGGAGGGACGGACATGTGCGAATTGCTGGGCATGAGTGCCAACGTGCCCACGGATCTGGTCTTCAGTCTCCAGGGCCTCATGCAGCGCGGCGGCCGCACCGGTCCGCATCGGGACGGCTGGGGCGTGGCCTTCTACGAGGGCAGGGGACTGCACCTGTTCAAGGATGCCCTGCCAGGCGCCGATTCCGAGGTGGCCAAGCTGGTCCAGGGCTACCCGATCAAGAGCCATACGGTGATCGGCCATATCCGGCACGCCAACGTCGGGTCGGTCAATCTGGCCAATACCCACCCCTTCGTGCGCGAACTGGGCGGGCGCTACTGGAGCTTTGCGCATAACGGCCAGCTGCAGGATTTCCATCCCGAGCCGCGTTTCTACCGGCCGGTCGGCGATACCGACAGCGAGACGGCCTTTTGCAGCCTGCTGGATCAGGTCCGCGAGCGTTTTCCCGAGCCCGTCCCGGTGGAGATGCTGTTGCCGCAGCTGGTGAACGCCTGCGATGGCTTTCGCAAGAAGGGCGTTTTCAACTGCCTGCTCAGCGACGGCGACTGGCTGTTCAGCTTCTGCACCACCAAGCTGGCCCATATCACCCGCCGCGCCCCCTTCGGTCCGGCCCAGTTGCGCGATGCGGAAGTCCACATCGACTTCAAGGCCGAGACCTCGCCCAACGACGTCGTCACCATCATCGCCACCGAGCCGCTGACCTCCGACGAGGTCTGGACCCTGCACCAGCCAGGGGAATGGCATCTCTGGTGGGATGGCGAGATCGTCTCCCAGGGCCGCGTCTAGACAGGAAGCCACACCACGATGCTGCGCAGTTATATTCGTCTGCTGTTGTTCACCCTGGCCTTGCTGATAGGGGTACAGATTCCCGGCTTCATGCTCGACTATGAGCAGCGCGTGGATGCCCATCGCCTGGAGTCCGATCAGGCCCTGATCGGTTTCAGACGGACCGCGCAACAGTATTTCGAAGGCAGCCTCGACGGCTTGCTGGCGCATTACCAGGCCAGCGAGGATCCGGTCTTTCGCAGCGATGCCGACAGTCTCGGCATCCTGATACGTCGTAATGCGCTGTTCAACGAAGAGTGGCAGGCGCTGCAGGGGTCCTGGTACCAGCGGGCCTGGCACATCCTGGTGTCGCCCAACAGCGAACTGCGCGACGAGACCCTGCAGCAGTATCGCTATCAGGTGGTGCTTACCCCCGAAGCCATCGGTTGGGGGATAGGGCTGGGACTGGCCTTGGCGGTGGCGGTGGAAACCCTCGCGCTCTGGCTTTCAATCCTGCTCTATCCGCGGCGTCCAGCCCGCCGGGTGTCCTAGCCTTCTAAAAAATTTCACGTTTTCAGGCGTTTAGCTGAAAAAAGGGCTTGACGCTAAAGTCCCGCGCTGTAGAATGCGCACCCACAGCAGGCACGTAGCTCAGTTGGTTAGAGCACCACCTTGACATGGTGGGGGTCGTTGGTTCGAATCCAATCGTGCCTACCAAACAAAACCCGCACTGCTGGCGGGCAAGAAAAAAGGCGATCCGAAAGGGTCGCCTTTTTTCGTTTGGGGATGGATTGGGAAGGCCCCAGTGGGCAACGCTTAAGATCCATCCTGGCGATTTGGGGCTGATGACCAATAGCGCGGCACCGCCATTCCACCTGCGCCAGCTGCCCTTGAGTAGCCACTAGGCCCTCTCGGCAAGCCGCTGGCGCTGCTGCTCGGCATGCTTCATGACCTGAGTCATTCCAACGGCGTGTTGCTGGGCCAGGGTCTTTGCCCCCAAGAAGGCGAGGCGCTAGGCGTCTCGCTGCCGGGCAGTGATCGGCCACGTGAGCGCAACGAATGCCATCCCGCCACCCACCAGCAGCAGCGCCGCATTCAGGCTCCAATGCTGCGCAACGAAGCCGATGGCGGCCGGACCGATGAGAATGCCGGCGTAGCCGATGGTGGTGATCGCGGCGATGGCGTGGCTTGCCGGCCTCCGCGTCTGCCTGCCGGCGGCACTGAAGAGCACGGGCACGATGTTGGACGCCCCGAGGCCAACCAGCAGAAAGCCGGCGAAGGCAAAGGGCTGGCTGGGTGCCAGCACCGCCATCAGGAAACCGGCCGCGGCGAGTAGGCCGCCCCCTACGACCACTTTCAGGCCGCCCAGCGTCTTCACGATCCAGTCGCCGGTCAGGCGGCCAATGGTCATCGCCAGCGCGAATACCGTGTAACCGAAGCCGGCCTGCCCCGGGTCGACACCATGCGCATCGATCAGGAACAGGGCGCTCCAGTCCAGGATCGCGCCTTCGCCGAGAAAGATCAGGAAACAGAGCAGGCCGATGAAGGCGACGATCCCGCCGACACTGAACAGGCCGTGGAAGCCGGACATCATGTTGCGACCGCTGTCCTTCTCGACCATCACGGCCTGGATGTTGATCGCGACGTCCAGGGCGCCAACGCTGGCCCCGAACAGGGCCAGGGCTATGGCCATGCTGAGAGGCGAATCGGCGACGGCAAGTAGCGGCAGCACCAGGGCGAGTGCCACCGAGCTGGTCGCGATCACCGCGCGGCATCCGAAGCGGCTGGCGAGGATGCCGACGATGGGCATCGCGACAATGGATCCCAGGCCCAGGCAAAGCAGCAGGAGGCCAAGCGTCGAATCATCGGCGCCGATCCTCGCCTTGGCGACGGGCACCAGGGGTGCCCACGCGGCCATGGCCGAACCCGCAATGAGGAAGCCGGCGCGGGTCGCCCATTGCTCGATTGCCCCCGAAGGCTGTTGGGCGGCGAGTTGCACCTGTTGCATGGGAGAGGCTCCGAAATAAGGCGGCAGTAGGGGTAATCACACCTCATACCAGTGTGAGCTGATCATGCATGATTAAGCAATACTGCGCACAATCGTGCATTTCAGGACGATATGCGCAGAGCTGGATGACCATGCTTGATCCGAGCGTTGGCAGCCGCCTGGCGGGGAGGTATCGGCGGGGCCTGGTTGCTCTGCCTTGGGGGAGGTGAAGGCCTGTACAAACTTGTGGGCGAAGTGGAGCTGCAGCGCGCTAACAGGCCTGGGTGTCAGCTGCACACCGACTGCTTTTCCTGCAGCGGCACCCCATGTCTGGCGCCTTGAAGTTTAGGTGCCGGCGGCTGTGGACAGGTTTCGTCAAGGCTTATGCGGGGAGGGGTATGGGTTTGGGATCAGCTGGACCTGGCAAAACGAAATTCCCATCGGTGGCGGGTAATAGAAAGGGCGATCCAAGAGATCGCCCTTTCTATTACCCATGCTGCACGCCGTGATCGAGGCGGACTTGCCGGGCATGGAGTCGTTTAACCGGGCGACCTTGCGATCGCCCTGTTGTGCGTCCCAAGCCATCAACTGCTCGGGGTGACGGTCTCGGTGAAGGAGCCTGCCGGCTGCAGCCCGTGCTTGTTCGCCGTGAAGTCCAGCGCCATCGAGGCGTAGCGCACGCCATCCTGAACCTGCTTGAGCGTCAGGTTGGCCTCATAGAACTTGTCGCTGGCCAGTTGCTTGGCTGCCTGGTCGACGTCTGTCATGGTCTGCTTGAGCGGTGCCAGGGCAATGGCCGTATCGATATCCACATCGGCCAGGCGCAGGGTTTCCGCAGCACCCTTGGTGTCGCCATGCTTGAGTTTGTTATTGGCATCGGCCACTGCCTTAACTTTCTGCGGGCTGGCCATATAACTGTCCTGCACCACGGTATCGCCCCAGATAGGTAACCAGGAGGTTACGGTGGTACTGGTATCGGCCTTGCCCTGATTATCCTTGACCTGTAATTCACTCGCGGCTTTTTTCAGCGCGGTATTATCCGACTGCGCAAGTTTGAGTGCCTGCTGGGCGTCCTTGACATGGGACACCGCTTGCTTCGTTTGCCCCTGGAAGAGTTCCAGGCGTGCCGCGGAGATATCGGTGAAGGCCCGTTGCCCCTGGGTGGACAGGGCCTGGAAGCTGCCCAGCTCGTTTGCCGAGGGGGCTTGGTTCGCGGCGATGGCCGCAGACGAGCAGGCGGCTACGATGGCGACGACCAGCATGCTCTTTGCCAGTGTGTTCTTGACGTTCATTTGCTGCCTCCAGCGGATATGCAATTGAAGTAAGGCTATCGCTCAGGTACCAGAACCAGGTTCTGCAGTGCCTGGAATCGATACTCCGCCGTATCGCTTAACACTGGATTAATAAGGGCGATTCTTTTCTTGAATAGCGGCTGAACACGTTTGCATGGATGAATCCATGCGATCTTGTCGTACATAATCAAGATGAGAGCCTGATTGAGTCCGGCATAAGTTTGTTTTGCGCGGTAGAACTTTCCGGAAGTCCGAGTCGGCCTTCTGCGGAACTCTCGGGAAGGGTGTGACCGCTTGACTCGGTCGTGAGGCCCAGTCTTTTCACGTAGACTGGCAGACGATTTTTTCTTGGGGCTCCGTTGCTTCGCCAGGCGCGAGCAGGCCCCGTTGCCGTGAGGAGCGAGTGATGACGCAGGGTGGTGAAGGCCGGCAGATCGGCAAGGGTGGTTGCCTGGGATTGATCCTGCTGTCGATCCTGTTCGCGGTCGTGGTCTTCGGCTCCATCATCTACGTCTATCGCCACAATGCTACGCCGGTCAGCCGCGCCAACGAGCAGCAGGCCATCGACCAGTGCCTGGCGCGGGCCAACGCCGCGGACACCTCGCCAGCGGATCGCCAGGCGCTGATGGAAAACTGCCAGGAAATGCAGAAGCAGTTCCTCAAGAAGTACCCCGACGCGGCCCGCTAGAGAGACGGCAGTCCCTTGCGAGGTTGCGCTAGGTCTCAGTTTCTGAAAGGATTTCCGTCCCAAACTTTCCAGTGATCCTTTCGCGTCGCCCGGAATGCCTTGCGGCCCTGCCACTGTGCGGCGGGATTTCCAGCGGTGCGGCTGCTTACTGGCCAATCCCACCATGTGGCCCTTGGTATGGGTCACCACTGAGTTGAGGAGGCGCCATGCCTGTCATTACTCTCCCCGACGGTAGCCAACGTCCATTCGACAAGCCCGTCACCGTAGCCGAAGTCGCCCAGTCCATTGGTGCCGGTCTTGCCAAGGCCACCATCGCCGGTCGCGTCGACGGCCAGCTGCGCGATGCCGGCGATCTCATCGAGCAGGATGCCAACCTGCAGATCATCACCGCCAAGGACGAGGACGGTCTGGAGATCATCCGCCACTCCTGCGCCCACCTGGTGGGTCATGCGGTCAAGCAGCTGTTCCCGACCGCCAGGATGGTCATTGGTCCGGTGATCGATGAAGGCTTCTACTACGACATCGCCTTCGAGCGTCCCTTTACCCTCGATGACCTCTCGGCCATCGAGACGCGGATGCGCGAGCTGATCGACAAGGACTACGACGTCATCAAGAAAGTGACGCCGCGCGCCGAGGTCATCGAGGTGTTCAAGGCTCGGGGTGAGGAGTACAAGCTGCGCCTGATCGACGACATGCCCGAGGAGCAGGCCATTGGCCTGTACTACCACGAGGAATACGTCGACATGTGCCGGGGCCCCCACGTGCCCAACACCCGCTTCCTCAAGGCCTTCAAGCTGACCAAGCTGTCCGGCGCCTACTGGCGTGGCGACGCCAAGAACGAACAGCTGCAGCGCATCTATGGCACCGCCTGGGCGGACAAGAAGCAGCTGGCGGCCTATATCCAGCGCATCGAGGAAGCCGAGAAGCGCGACCATCGCCGCATCGGCAAGCAGCTCGATCTCTTCCACCTGCAGGAAGAGGCGCCCGGTATGGTGTTCTGGCACGCCAATGGCTGGACCGTCTACCAGGTGCTCGAGCAGTACATGCGCAAGGTCCAGCGCGAACACGGCTATCAGGAGATCAAGACGCCCCAGGTGGTTGATCGCATCCTCTGGGAGCGTTCGGGTCACTGGTCCAACTACGCCGAAGGCATGTTCACCACGGCCTCGGAAAGTCGTGACTTCGCGATCAAGCCAATGAACTGCCCCTGCCACGTGCAGGTGTTCAACCAGGGGCTGAAGTCCTACCGTGATCTGCCGCTGCGTCTGGCCGAATTCGGTGCCTGCCACCGCAACGAGCCGTCCGGTGCCCTGCACGGCATCATGCGCGTGCGTGGCTTCACCCAGGATGACGCCCACATCTTCTGCACCGAGGAGCAGGTCAAGCAGGAAGCCGACAACTTCATCAAGCTGACCCTGCAGGTCTATGCCGACTTCGGTTTCACCGACGTGATCATGAAGCTCTCCACTCGGCCGGCCAAGCGCGTCGGTTCCGAAGAGCTGTGGGATCGCGCCGAGAAGGCCCTGGCCGATGCGCTGGATGCCTCTGGTCTGGACTGGGAGTACCAGCCGGGCGAGGGCGCCTTCTACGGGCCGAAGATCGAATTCACCCTCAAGGACTGCCTGGGTCGTCAATGGCAGTGTGGTACCCTGCAGTACGATCCGAACCTGCCGGAGCGTCTCGATGCCAGCTACATCTCCGAGGACAACAGCCGTCAGCGTCCAGTGATGCTGCACCGCGCCATCCTCGGTTCCTTCGAGCGTTTCATCGGCATGCTCATCGAGCACTATGCCGGTCTGTTCCCGGCGTGGCTCGCTCCGACCCAGGCGGTGGTGCTCAATATCACCGACAAGCAGGCCGATTTTGCCCAGCAGGTCGTCGGCGAATTGAACGCTGAGGGCTTCCGAGCCAAAGCCGACTTGAGAAACGAGAAGATCGGCTTTAAAATCCGTGAGCATACTTTGCTCAAGGTTCCCTATCTCCTGGTTATTGGAGACCGGGAGGTTGAGACACGATCCGTTGCCGTGCGTACCCGTGAAGGCGTTGACCTGGGCTCCATGCCCATCGAGCGTTTCCGCGAGCTGCTCACGCAAGCGGTTTCCCGGCGTGGCCGGCAAGATTCGGAGTAATCACTATCAAGCAGCGTGACATGAGACAAGACAAGCGAGCCGCCCCCCGGGCACCGATCAACGAAAATATCACCGCCCGGGAAGTTCGCCTTATTGGCGCCGATGGTCAGCAAGTAGGCATCGTCTCCATCCAGGAGGCCCTGCAGGCTGCTGAAGACGCCAAGCTGGATCTGGTGGAAATCACCGCCGACGCCCTCCCTCCGGTCTGCCGGATCATGGACTACGGCAAGCACGTCTTCGAGAAGAAGAAGCAAGTCGCGGCGGCGAAGAAGAACCAGAAGCAGGCTCAGGTCAAAGAAATCAAGTTTCGTCCAGGGACGGAAGAAGGGGATTACCAGGTAAAACTACGCAACCTGGTACGTTTCCTAACCGAGGGGGACAAAGCCAAGGTCTCGTTGAGATTCCGCGGCCGGGAGATGGCCCACCAGGAGCTGGGCATGGAGCTGTTGAAGCGGGTCGAAGCTGACCTCGTCGAACACGGCGCCGTTGAGCAGCATCCTAAGATGGAAGGACGCCAACTCATCATGGTCATCGCCCCCAAGAAGAAAAAGTAACTACCAGGGCACTGGCAGGCCTTGCTGTTATGCGTAATCACTCAATGCGGAGTATCCGAACATGCCAAAGATGAAAACCAAAAGCGGCGCTGCGAAGCGCTTCGTGAAAACTGCTGGTGGCATCAAGCACAAGCACGCTTTCAAGAGCCACATTCTGACCAAGATGACCACCAAGCGTAAGCGTCAGCTGCGCGGTACGTCGCTGATGCATGCATCCGACGTCCAAAAGGTCGAGCGCATGCTGCGCCTTCGTTAATCCTGGTTAAGAATTTAAAGGAAGTTACTCATGGCTCGTGTTAAGCGTGGCGTTATCGCTCGTCGCCGTCACAAGAAAATCCTGAAGCTCGCAAAAGGCTACTACGGTGCCCGTTCGCGCGTCTTCCGCGTCGCTAAGCAAGCGGTAATCAAGGCAGGCCAATACGCCTACCGCGACCGCCGTCAGAAGAAGCGTCAGTTCCGCGCTCTGTGGATCGCTCGTATCAATGCTGGTGCTCGCATCAACGGTCTGTCCTACAGCCGTCTGATCGCCGGCCTGAAGAAAGCGGCCATTGAGATCGACCGCAAGGTACTGGCCGATCTGGCCGTGAACGAAAAAGCGGCGTTTGCTGCGATTGTCGAGAAAGCTAAAGCTTCGCTGGCTTAAGCCCCCCGGCAATCTCGCGTCTCTGGCGCGAAGCAACGTTATCAATAGGGGAAGAGCCTCATAGCTCTTCCCCTATTTTGTATCTGGAGTCCCTAGATGGAAAACCTGGATGCGCTGGTCTCCCAAGCACTGGAGGCCGTGCGGCACACCGAAGACACCAATGCCCTGGAACAGCTCCGGGTCAATTACCTGGGCAAGAAGGGTGAGCTGACCCAGATCATGAAGACCCTGGGCCACCTCACCGCGGAGGAGCGTCCCCAGGCTGGCGCGCTGATCAACGCCGCCAAGGAACGTGTCCAGGACGCAATCAACAGCCGCAAGGCGACGCTGGAGCAGGCCGCCGTGGCCGCTCGCCTCGCCGCAGAACGCATCGACGTGACCCTGCCCGGGCGTGGTCAGGCCTCCGGTGGCCTGCATCCCGTCACCCGCACCCTGGAGCGTATCGAGCGCCTGTTCGCCAACATCGGCTATGGCGTCGCCACCGGTCCCGAAATCGAAGACGACTACCACAACTTCGAAGCGCTCAACATCCCCGGCCACCACCCGGCGCGGGCGATGCACGACACCTTCTATTTCAACGCCAACATGCTGCTGCGCACCCATACCTCGCCGGTGCAGATCCGCACCATGGAGAGCCAGCAGCCGCCGATCCGCATCATCTGCCCAGGTCGTGTCTATCGCTGCGACAGCGATCAGACCCACTCGCCGATGTTCCATCAGGTCGAAGGTCTGGTGATCGACGAAGAAGTCAGCTTCGCCGATCTCAAGAGCACCCTGGTGACCTTCCTGCGCGAGTTCTTCGAGGAAGAGCTGGAAGTCCGCTTCCGTCCCTCCTACTTCCCCTTCACCGAGCCATCGGCCGAGGTGGACATCCGCCGTCCGAGTCGCGACGGCGAACCGGCCTCGCGCTGGCTCGAGGTGCTGGGCTGCGGGATGGTCCATCCCAATGTCCTGCGCATGGCCGGCATCGATCCGGAGAAGTACCAGGGCTTCGCCTTCGGCATGGGCGCGGAGCGCCTGGCCATGCTGCGCTACGGGGTCAACGACCTGCGCCTCTTCTTCGACAACGATCTGCGCTTCCTGGCGCAATTCCGCTAGCTGCCAGACGGGAGTCCTATGAAATTCACTGAACAATGGCTGCGTAGCTGGGTTAACCCTGCGGCTACGCACGAGGATCTGGTTGCCCGGCTGTCCATGGCCGGCCTGGAAGTGGACGGCGTCGAAGCGGCGGCCGGGCGCTTCCAGGGCGTCATCGTCGGCGAAGTGGTCTCCGTCGAGCGCCATCCCGATGCCGACAAGCTCAATGTCTGCCAGGTCAGCAACGGCCAGGAATCCTTCCAGGTGGTCTGCGGCGCGCCCAATGTGCGCGCGGGCCTCAAGGTACCTTTCGCCACCGTCGGCGCCACGCTGCCCGGTGACTTCACCATCAAGAAGGCCAAGCTGCGCGGTGTGGAATCCCACGGCATGCTCTGCTCGGCCAGCGAACTGCAGATCAGCGACGACAACAGCGGCCTGCTGGAGCTGCCGGCCGCTGCGCCGGTGGGCGAGAGCATCCGCAGCTACCTGCAGCTGGATGACGCCATCATCGATGTCGACCTGACCCCGAACCGCGGCGACTGCCTGTCCATCGCCGGTCTGGCGCGGGAAGTGGGTGCCCTGTACAACGCCACCGTCGAGCCGCTGCAGGTCGAGGCCGTGGCGGCTACGCACCAGGAGATCCGTCCGGTCGAGGTGCTGACGCCCCAGGCCTGTCCGCGCTACCTGGGTCGCGTGGTCAAGAACGTCGACCTGTCCCGTCCCACGCCGGACTGGATGGTCGAGCGCCTGCGCCGCAGCGGCGTGCGCAGCATCGACGCCGCCGTCGACGTCACCAACTACGTGATGCTCGAACTGGGTCAGCCCATGCATGCCTTCGATTTGGACCAGATCAAGGGCGGCATCCGCGTGCGCCTGGCCGATGCCGGCGAGCGCCTGGTGCTGCTGGATGGCCAGGACATCGAACTGCGCAACGACACCCTGGTGATCGCCGACCATGAGCGCGCCCTGGCCATCGCCGGCGTCATGGGCGGCGAGCACAGCGGTGTGGCCGCCGGTACCCGCGACCTGTTCCTGGAAAGCGCCTTCTTCGACACCATCGCCGTGGCCGGCAAGGCTCGTTCCTACGGCTTGCACACCGATTCCTCGCACCGCTTCGAGCGCGGCGTGGACTTCGAGCTGGCGCGCAAGGCCATGGAGCGGGCGACCCGCCTGCTGCTGGACATCGTCGGCGGCGAACCGGGTCCGGTCATCGAGGCGGTGAGTGCCGAGCACCTGCCGCAGGTCGAGCCGATCCTGCTGCGCGCTGAGCGCATCGAACGCGTCCTGGGGCTGACCCTGGATGACGCCCAGGTCGAGCGTCTGCTCAGCGGCCTGGGTCTGGCCGTAGCTCGCCTGGAAGCCGGTCGCTGGCAGGTAGGCGTACCCAGCCACAGGTTCGACATCAGCATCGAGGTGGACCTGATCGAAGAACTGGCGCGCCTCTATGGCTACAACCAGCTGCCGATCCGCTTCCCCCAGGCCCGCCTGGCGCCACAGCCGCTGCCCGAGAGCAAGGGCGAGCTGAACCAGCTGCGTCGCCTGCTGGTAGCCCGCGGTTACCAGGAAGCCATCACCTACAGCTTCATCGACGAAAAGACCTTCCGTCTGTTCGCCCCCGAGGCCCAGCCGGTGATGCTGGCCAACCCCATCTCCACCGACATGGCCGCCATGCGCTCGTCGTTGTGGCCGGGTCTGGTCAAGGCCGTGCAGTACAACCTAAACCGTCAGCAGGACCGTGTCCGACTGTTCGAGTCGGGGCTGAGATTCGTCGGTCAGCTGGATAACCTGATGCAGGAAAACGTCCTGGCGGGTGCCGTCTGCGGTTCGCGTCTGCCGGAGAGCTGGTCGTCCGGGCGTGAGGCGGTGGACTTCTTCGACGTCAAGGCCGATGTCGAGGCGCTGCTGGCCCAGTCCGGTGCGGGTTCTGACTTCCGCTTCGTGGCAGGCGAGCACCCGGCATTGCACCCGGGGCAGACCGCGCTGATCGAAAGGGCAGGGCAGCCGGTCGGCTACCTGGGCACCCTGCATCCGGAAGTAGCGCGCGAACTGGACGTGGATCGTCCGGTGTTCCTCTTCGAGCTGGCGCTGGATGCCCTGACCACCGGCAGCCTGCCGCGCTTTGGCGAGCTGTCGCGCTTCCCCGAAGTGCGGCGTGACTTTGCGCTGGTGGTGGACGAAACCGTAGCCGCGGGCGACCTCCTGGCCGACATCCGCGAAAACGCCGGAGAAGGCCTCAAGGAGTTGCGTCTGTTCGACGTTTACCAAGGCAAAGGCATTGATCCACATAGAAAAAGCGTCGCCATCGGCTTGACCTTGCAACATCCATCGCGCACATTAACCGATGAAGAAGTCAACGAAACGACGCAGAAAATCCTCGTTTCTCTGGAAAGAAGGTTCAACGCCACCTTAAGGAAATAGCGCATGGGGGCCCTGACGAAAGCTGAGATGGCCGAACGTCTGTTTGAAGAGCTCGGTCTGAACAAACGTGAAGCCAAGGAATTGGTCGAACTGTTCTTCGAAGAAATTCGTCATGCGCTCGAAAGCAACGAGCAGGTCAAGTTGTCCGGTTTCGGCAACTTCGACCTGCGCGACAAGCGCCAGCGCCCCGGACGCAATCCCAAGACAGGGGAGGAGATACCCATCACGGCACGCCGTGTGGTGACCTTCCGCCCCGGGCAGAAACTGAAAGCCAGGGTCGAGGCCTATGCTGGAACCAAGTCATAACGACGAGCTGCCGGTCATACCGGGCAAACGCTACTTCACCATCGGTGAGGTGAGCGATCTCTGCCTGGTCAAGCCGCACGTGCTGCGCTACTGGGAGCAGGAATTTCCCCAGCTGAACCCGGTGAAGCGCCGCGGCAACCGGCGCTACTACCAACGCCACGACGTGCTGATGATCCGCCAGATCCGCTCGCTGCTGTACAACGAGGGCTTCACCATCGGCGGGGCACGCCAGCGCCTCACCCAGGGCGACGAGACCCGCGACGAGGGTTCTCAGTACCACCAGCTCATCCGCCAGATGATCAGCGAACTCGAAGAAGTCCTCGTCGTACTAAAGAAGTGAAAAAAAGCTTCCATTAATCAAAGCGTTGCAGTAAGATGCACGCCGTTCCCTAGAGGAACACAGTCGGGGCGTAGCGCAGCCTGGTAGCGCACTTGCATGGGGTGCAAGGGGTCGAGTGTTCGAATCACTCCGTCCCGACCAAATTAA
>NZ_WHOV01000262.1:0-1677 GCF_009765395.1 Pseudomonas sp. BAV 4579
ACCCTCCTGCTTACGCAGAATCTAGTGTGTTGCGTTCACCGGTTGAATCCACAGGGCAAAGAGCTTTTCGACAGACCCCACAAACTCTCGAACTAGAGAGTCTTGACGCTCTGCGACATCGCGCATTTCTAGAGCGAACTCACAGCGATACAAAAATATAGTCATAATGCTACGCTCTGGGCCCGTCCGAACAAATCTCTCCATGTACTCAACACAAATATTGTAAAGCTTGAATAAGCAATCGATTTCATATTCGACACTTATATCATGCATTATCTCCTCGATTGGTATACGAATATGATTGAGCATTTCGCGGACCAGATGTGCCTTTTTACGAAAATGCCACTACAAAGCTCCAGGTGTGATACTGCCATCCCTAGCTGTCATCTCCAGTATGGTACGCGATACTCCATTAGAAAGGAAAAGCGATTCCGCGGAGTCCAAAATGCCCCGCTACTCTGATCAGGTTCTTCTTTGGTGCGACGCATAACTCATCCCACATCGAGCAATAAAGAAAAATTGATCAAAATTACGCCAAGTGACTACTACATCATCACCCATTAGCAAGTCTATAAAATTAATACATTGAAAATTCACTCAAAAACGCAGGAAATCACACCATTAGAGCATAAAAATCACCCACCCATTAACTCATTTAGTATATACCAAATCTACAACTTAAAGAAGTGAAGCAAGCTCCTAAAACACATTACAAATAACTATTAATCAGCTTATTCGCTCAAGCCTTCACCATTCTAAAATAACTCTCCTCGAATAAATCTATAGAAATAAGATTTTCGCTTCCCATTAGATTCTCATGCAATACTGCCTTCCAAAGAAAAAACGCACAGGTGACACTTGCGCCAGTGACGTCATTTCCACCCGCATCTTTACTGTAAAATTTTTTCAACAGATCAAGACACTTGAGTGATAACAAATTCTCCATCGAAAACATCTTCAAGAAAGTATGTGAAGAATCATTCTTGTAGTATATGAGTCGCGCCACTTTATTTTCATTACCACCCGACCTCGAATACACCATCAGTACTTCTTTCAATATCTCTAAAACAAAATCACTGCCCAGGCTCTGGCTGTAGCCGCTCAATCTATTATGCAAATAAACAATTGGGCCAGGTGTAACCGAGACTAAAGATTCAATGATCTGTTCTTTATTCTTAAAATGCCAGTAGATAGCGCCCCTGCTTATATTTGCACGCTTAGCAATCATTTCCATATTTGTCGTTGCCACGCCTTTACCTACGAACAAGTTAAGCGCGCATTTCATTATGGATTGGCATGTCCTTTCCGCATCATCCTTCGTTTTTCTCATTTTGATTCGTCCGCCTATTCAAGCTTGTTGCTGAGTTTCGGCAACGCTACCAATGGGATAACTGCCCACGCAACGATAGATTTAATCTATTGATATCGATGAAGCTATAGCCATTCTTGGCTTCGATGGCAATCTTCCTCAGGTCTGCCTCAAACGATATTTTGGTTGCCTCCCAGTTTACAAACATTTTTGAATGTATGTATATTTTTAGGTGACATTGGTGTACTTATAGCTAGTGGTTTTGGCGCCTATGCTCCTTGGTTGAGGGGCAGTGGCTACCCTTTGGCGTCTATGGACTTTTGATATGCAGATCAAGCCGGCGCATGCCTTTTTCGCTCCCGCCCTGC
>NZ_WHOV01000263.1:0-488 GCF_009765395.1 Pseudomonas sp. BAV 4579
TTCGAACCAGCGATGATCGCTGCCATCAATCTGGATCAGCTCGCCCAGGCAGGCGCGGCGATTGCGTGGCTGGTACACCTCGGGTGGTCGCTGCCGACGTAGAGTCCATAAGCCGGCATCCACCATGATGTGCCGGACCGTTTCCTTCGCCAGGCGTAGGCCGTGACATTCGACGAGTTTCTCGGCCGCAAGCGTGGGCCCGAAATCCTAGTAATGCTACCGGATCAGCGCGGCGGCGCGCTGCTTGAGGCCAGGCCGCAGCTGATGATTGCTGGGCTGGCCGCGCTTACGTGAGGTCAGGCCCGAAACGTCGGCGTCCCGGTAACGTTGCACCAGGCGGTGAACCTGCCGGGTACTCAGCTGCAGGCGCTGGGCGGCACGTGTAAGAGTAAGGAAACCCCCGGTCACCGCCTGGATGACCTTGAGGCGATCGGCTTCGCGTAGGCTCATCGTGATCCGCTCGTAGGCTGACATCCCCAGCGCTCCGC
>NZ_WHOV01000264.1:0-1195 GCF_009765395.1 Pseudomonas sp. BAV 4579
CACCCAGGAAGCCCAGCCTGAAAAGCCCAAGCGTGAGCGCAAGCCGCGCAAACCCAAGGCTGCCGCCTCTGTCACTGAGCCCGTCCAATCGCCAGCGCCTCGCGCGTTGCGTCCGGGCTCCCTGGACCAGCTGATCGCCCCGTTCGACCGTGAGGTCGCATTGGCCAGCTGATTCACACCTTACTCACCCCTGTCGAGAAACCTCCCGTCAGGGCGGTTTTCCTGACGTTACAACTGAAAGGAAAGCTATGGCTTCGAAACGACTCGCTGCAATTGCAGACGACTTCCGTAAGGTTGGTACTACCGCCATGGGCGCGGCACTGATCGGTATTTTCCTGAGCGATCATCAGGTCCTCACGGTCTATACCTTCCTGTCAGGTGCTATACTCTGGCTCATTGGTATCTGCCTCACCCGGGAGGATTAACATGGACCAAACCACCTTTGGCGTCCTGATGTTGAGTGGCATGCTGGTGTTCTTCAGCGCTGTTGCGGTTTGGGCTGACTGGCCCAACGTGAAGCAGAAGGCTCAGAAGCTGATCCGCTCGCATTGATGCACTGATCTACCAAAGCCCTCCTCGGAGGGCTTTTTCATTTCTGGGGTATTGACAAGCGTTAACCCTCTGACACCTTAGGCCTGTCAGTCACCGAAAACTCTCCCACCATGGAGGCCCTTCATGGGACTTGATCTGGCGTTGTACCGGGCGTTGCGTTCCGTCGATATACCGGAAGATAAGGCAATGACTGTCGTCGATGCGTTGGAGGCTCACATACGTGCGCAGTGGGCTACCAAGCCTGGCCTGACACAGCGTCAGTTAGATACCCTGCCAGATGTGTCACCGCCCCAATTGAGCACCAAGTCTGACAGCGACCCGATAGTGAGCAGATTTACGATTGACGTATCCCTCATGCTCACTGCCTTTGTGCTGATCTTGATAGCTGGGATGGGATCCACGACATGAGTCAGACCGCCTTTGGAATCACCCTCTTGTCGGTGCTGCTGATCGTCTGTGTGGGTACGCCTGTCTGGCTGGACTGGTCCAACATCAAACAGAAGGTATCGAAGCTGATCCGGTCGCATTGATGCACCGCTCTACCAAAGCCCTCCTCGGAGAGCTTTTTCATTACAGGGGTATTGACAAGCGATACGGCCCTGAACATTCTGAGGATGTATGCCGCTGACGTTGTCAGCAACAT
>NZ_WHOV01000265.1:0-1064 GCF_009765395.1 Pseudomonas sp. BAV 4579
AGAGCAGTTGGCTTTTAACCAATTGGTCGCAGGTTCGAATCCTGCACGACCCACTATCTTCACCCAGAACCCTCCTTGCGGAGGGTTTTGGCGTTTCTCGCAGCTAGTACAAGCAGCCGTCTGTCGCGAAACATAGCTTCGCAATCAAGTGATGTCAAACCGCGATATCTCATGCCAATGACGCTCTGGCACTGGGCTAGGAGCCTGGAAGGCATGTTATTACGGCTGTTATCTATCGAAGGCGCGTAAGTGTTCCTTGAGAGCTGGTTCTCAACTTCGGATGAGCGGCAACTTTTGGGAGTTGAAGCGATGGGGGCTGTCACCCTGATTTAGAGCGGACTTCGAATCTGCTTACGGGGGAAATTCTCGCAGGGCTGGCCTGGAGCCGGGTTTCCGTCGTCATCGAATGCCCAGATCTCAGTAGTAGCTGATCCAACCCACTGGACGATAGGAGCTGGCTCAGCTGCCTGACCTGGTGGGCCATTTCTTCCAAGTCTGGACCAATCAATGTGTCAGATCGCTCAGGCAGACGAACAGCTGACCGTTGCTCTCTGCCAGCGTTTAGCGCTGGGAGCGCACGCGGAGATAACTGGACCGATTCCGCGGCGGGCTCTCTCGTACCACTCAGAGCAGGCGTTGAATGGTGCGATGGTGGCTTAGTGATAGCTGGCGCCGGAGCGCCGTAATCCACACGAGCACGTTGCCGATGCTTCGGCTTGGCCGCCTCGATCCTATCGTTCATGGCGTCGCGCATGACTTCATAGTCTGGCTCGATGTATTCCATCGTGGTCGCCAGATTCGAGTGGTTTAGGAGCTGCTTGGTGACGTGGATGTTTCGGTCAGGCTGACGCATCAGGTCGCTGGCCAAGGTATGTCTGAATCGATGGGGAGTCATCCTCACACCCGTCATACGAATCAGCTTCGTGTACATGGCCTCGACCTGGTTGTCGTTCATCACGTCGCGACGGTAATGACTTGAGAAGCGGTTGACGTTGAACAGCTGATCGGCAGTGTGGATTCAACCGGTGAACGCAACACACTAGATTCTGCGTAAGCAGGAGGGT
>NZ_WHOV01000266.1:0-489 GCF_009765395.1 Pseudomonas sp. BAV 4579
GGCATCGGCGCGGGTGGCGAAGCGATAGCCGGCGCCGGCGACGTTGAGCGTCCACGGCCATGGCACTAATTGCGTGCCTTGGCCGCGCAGGCGGGTACCACTCTCCTGCAGGGCAACCGAGTACAGCACCTCGGAAGGGATGCCGGCATGATAGGCGGCCAGCTGATAGGCCGGCGGCGGGGTCTCGGCCGCCATCGCGCCGAGCGCGGTTGACTGCAGGAGCACAACGGCGCCCAGCGCCTTGATCATTGCCGGAGCCATTGCCCGTTCACCTCGCGGACAGCCGCTGGCAGCTCGCCGCCCAGGCCCAGCTGGACCCATCGGCCAGCATCATGGTTGAGGGTGATCTGTCGGGTCCGCACCTTGGCAGGATCGATGCCGGCGAGCACCGCCCAGAGGCGGATCCGGGCATCGTCGTTCTGGCTGCCGATCAGATAGAGGTCGAAGGCCTGGCCCGCGCTCTGCAGGGCCTGGACCCGCTCGGTACAG
>NZ_WHOV01000267.1:0-432 GCF_009765395.1 Pseudomonas sp. BAV 4579
ATGGACGGCCCGTGTAGGCCGACCCCGGAACGGCGCTGGCGTGAGCGGACCCGGCGCTTCGCGCCGGGCCGGATGATCGGGGCAAGCGTTTTTGCTTACTTTTTTCGCGACTGAAAAAAGTGAGTCGCCCGGGTGGGCGAAACCAAAACCATCAAAGCACTCGATAATCAACTAAGGCACCTAATATCAACTGCGACTTGTTGGGCTTCGCTACGCTCAGCACCAACCTATCGACAGGCAAAAGCAACTCGCCCAGGTTAGACAACACAAAAAACATCCGAGCACTCGATATTCAGCCAGGGCACCCAACAACAATCCAGACACCAACACCGGCCCAATCCCATTCAACCGGTCAGATTCTTGCAAGGCCCTCCCCAAACAGCCCAACCAGAACAACGACCACCCGATGACCTCTGCCCTGCCCCCTGCCCT
>NZ_WHOV01000268.1:0-731 GCF_009765395.1 Pseudomonas sp. BAV 4579
CCTACCAAGAAGGGCGTGAATCGACGCTTGCGGTGACAGCGGCAGCTGCACACTCGGCCGGCCGACCCGGGGCGTCGCCTTTGCTGCCATGCGGGAAAGCCCGTTGATCTGGGGCGGACCAAATTTCTTGAGGACGGCCCCATGCTCGACCTGTTCAAAGCGATCGGTGCACTGATTCCCACCAAAGATGAAGCTAAAAAACTCTGGCAGGTTCGCCAGTCGTTCGAAGCAATTCTCCGGTAGGTCAGGCTGAGACTAACCGCCCTGGATCAGCATCCTAAGCAGCAAGCGCCAGAACCGAAGTGTCGCTGAGCGATCAATCCATATCAATAGATCTGCACGGTCTCCCAAGTCACTGGATGGCCACCTTCGAATATCCAGCAATCACGGACCTCAACTTCGTAGCATAGGTTTGTCTTCTCGTTCCTACTTCGTTAAATCCATCCTGGCTGCCAGTGGAGGTGTCTATATGAACAACCGGCAATCTTGTGCGTAAGTCAAGGTTACGCGCCAAGGTGCTTCTGCCCGATCCAGGCTGACCAATGATCATTACCCGGTGCATCGAAGCTCCTTCTCGCTGCGCGCGCCGTTTTTGGGGTGGCGATCGTACCTCAACTTCCAACTCCGTTAATACGCGGCCAGCCAAGCGGTGGTAATCACGACTGTCCCCTTTGGGTTGTGGATTCAACCGGTGAACGCAACACACTAAATCCTGCGTAAGCAGGAGGGTG
>NZ_WHOV01000031.1:0-14341 GCF_009765395.1 Pseudomonas sp. BAV 4579
ACGGCGGCGGGGCGGTGAGGGGGCAAGGTTGAAGTCTGGATGTTGGGCTTCGCTAGGCTCAGCCCAACCTACCGCATCTTTTGTGAGCAAGAAAAAGCCCGGCATGTGCCGGGCTTTTTTCGTTCAGGGTTTGCGGGCGATCAGGGTGGCGCGCAGGGGCGCGGGGAGGCCTTCGACCGTCAGGCTGGGATCTTCCGGGTTCAGGAAGTCCGGTAGCGACTGGAAGCCCATCCATTCGGTGGAGCGCTGCTCGTCTACGGTCGTGGGGGTAAGGTCCACCAGGCGGATGTCACGATAGCCTGCGCGTTGCAGCCAGAGTTGCAGCGCGGCCGCGGAGGGCAGGAACCAGACATTACGCATCTGGGCATAGCGGTCTTCGGGGACCAGGACGGTGGTGGCATCCCCCTCGACGACCAGGGTTTCCAGGACCAGCTCACCGCCGCTGTCGAGGCAGTTCTTCAGGTCCAGCAGGTGGTCGATGGGCGAGCGCCGATGGTAGAGCACGCCCATGGAGAAGACGGTATCGAAGCCGCCATCCAGTGCGGGCAGTTCTTCCAGGGTCAGTGGCAGGTGCCAGGTGGGCAAGTCGGGCAGATAGCGCCGCAGGGCCTGGAACTGGCAATGGAACAGCCAGTTGGGATCGACGCCCAGGACCAGGCTGGCTCCGGCACCGAGCATGCGCCACTGGTAGTAGCCGTTGCCGCTGCCGACATCCAGGACGCGCTTGCCCTGTAGATCCAGGTGGGGGGCGACCCGGTCCCACTTCCAGTCGGAGCGCCACTCGGTGTCCAGATGGAGATCGAACAACTGGAAGGGCCCCTTGCGCCAGGGCCGCAGTTGCAGCAGTGCCTCGCGCAGGGCCTGGTGCTGCTCCGCGGTAGGAGCACCGGCGAGGCGCACGGCCTCACGCAGGTCGACAGCTGCTACAGCGATTTCGGGGAGTGCCTCGACGCCCGCTTGCCAGCGCTGCAGATCGCCATGGCCACGGGCGTACTTGGCGGCCAGGACGGCTTCGAGGGACTGGGACCAGATGGCCAGCGGGGTATCCACCAGCGCCTGTTGCAGGTCTGTGAGGTAAGGGGGCTGGGTCATGGCAGGGCGATCAGGGAGGTGAAGTTGAGGCACTGGAACCAGGGTACGACGGTGGTGAAACCGGCGGCCTGCAGGCGTGCCCGGTGTTCGTCCAGGGTGTCGGTGAGCATGACGTTTTCCAGCGCGGTGCGTTTCTGGGCGATTTCCAGTTCGCTGTAGCCATTGGCTCTCTTGAAGTCCAGGTGCAGGCCGTTGAGCAGTGCCTGGGTTTGAGCGTCCGGGAACCGGATCTTTTCCGACAGCAGCAGGGCTCCTCCTGGCAGCAGGCTGTTGCGCAGACGGCTGAGCAGGCCCAGGCGCTTTTCCGGCGCGATGAACTGCAGGGTGAAGTTGAGCGCGATCACCGAGGCCGCTGCGAGCGGAACCTCGAGGATGTCGCCTTCTACGACCTCGACGGGCAGCAACTCCTCGTGCATCGAGTCCTGGGCGCTGAGGTATTCGCGGCAGCGGGTGACCATGGCGGTGGAATTGTCGATGGCCACCACCCGGGTACCCTCGGCGCGGACATGACGGCGCAGGGCCTGGGTCACCGCGCCCAGGGAGCAGCCGAGGTCATAGAGGCGGCTGTTGGGCTGGGCGAAACGCGCCGCGATGACGCCCAGGTTCTCGACGATGGTGGGATAGCCCGGCACGGATCTCTTGATCATGTCGGGAAAGACGCGCACCACGTCTTCGTTGAAGGTGAAGTCGGCAGGAGGCTGCGGCGACGCGAACAGGCGGTCGGCTTCGCTCATGGGCGGTACCTGGAAAATCGAAAGGGGGCATTGTACCCCCGGCAGGCACTACAGGACGTGGCGTCAGCGGATTTCGATACGGCAGTCGAAGCGCGCCTGGGGCTCGGCTTCGGCATCCCAGGGCTGGCGGGCCTGGAGTTCAAGATGGGCGCTGCCGGCGCTCTGGGCGCGGAAGCGCCAGAGGGACTGACCGGCGCTGCCGATGCCGCCCTGATCCTGGCGCTGTTCACGAAAGACCTCCGGGCCGAGTTGCCTGAGGTTGTCGCTGCGCTGGATGATGCTCCAGCGATAGCCGCTGGTGGGATCGCTGGGCAGGGTCAGGGTCAGTTCCTGGCCCGTGTGCATGGCCAGCGGGGTGCAGTCGCTGTCGTCGCCCAGGATGAGGTTGCCACTCGGCTGGGTACTGCTGCAGCCGGCCAGGAGCAGACAGCCGCAGAACAGAAGACGGTTGGACATGAAAACCTCCGGGGTATGACGGCAAAACGCAGAGCATACCCCAAGAGATTGGCCGGTCAGACTAGAAGAGCACCTTGGCCACGTCGGCGAAGCGCTTGGCGAAGTGCACGGTCAGCCCTTCCTTGAGATAGGCGGGCAGCTCTTCGAAGTCACCGCGATTGGGCTCCGGCAGGATCAGTTCGCTGATCTTCTGCCGTCGCGCGGCGATGACCTTTTCCCGTACCCCGCCGATGGGCAATACCTGACCGGTGAGGGTCAGCTCGCCGGTCATGGCCACGTTCTTCTTCGGCGCCTGGTTGCGCGCCAGCGACAGCAGGGCGGAGGCCATGGTGACGCCGGCGCTAGGACCGTCCTTGGGCGTGGCACCTTCGGGGACGTGCAGGTGGACGAAGGCCTGGTCGAAGAAATTCGGATCGCCCTTGAATTCCTTGAGGTGCGCGGTGACGTAGCTGTAGGCGATCTCGGCGGATTCCTTCATGACGTCACCCAGCTTGCCGGTGAGCTTGAAGCCGCGATTCAGGGTATGGATGCGCGTCGCCTCGATCGGCAGGGTGGCGCCGCCCATGCTGGTCCAGGCCAGGCCGGTGATGATGCCGACGCCGGAGAGCACCTGCTCCTTGCGGAAAGGCGGTATGCCCAGGTAGTCCTCGAGATCCGAGGCACCGATCTTGACCTTGAGCTTGGGATCCTCGATGAGCCTGACCACCGCCTTGCGCACCAGCTTGCTCAGCTGCTTGTCCAGCTGGCGCACGCCGGCTTCGCGGGCATAGCCTTCCACCAGGGCCTTGAGTGCACTGTCGGTAAGCGTCAGGCGATCCTTGGGTACCCCGGCCTTGTCCAGCTGCCTGGGCCAGAGGTGGCGCTTGGCGATGGCCTGCTTCTCCTCGGCGATGTAGCCGGAAAGGCGGATGACCTCCATGCGGTCCAGCAGGGGGCCGGGGATGGAATCCAGGGTGTTGGCGGTACAGACGAACAGTACCTTGGACAGGTCCAGGCGCAGATCCAGGTAGTGGTCGAGGAAGTCGACGTTCTGCTCCGGATCCAGGGTCTCCAGCAGCGCCGAGGCCGGATCGCCCTGGTAGCTCTGGCCCATCTTGTCGATCTCGTCGAGCATGATGACCGGATTCATCACCTTGACGTCGCGCAGCGCCTGGACGAGCTTGCCGGGCATGGCCCCGATATAGGTGCGCCGGTGCCCCTTGATCTCGGCTTCGTCCCTCATGCCACCCACGCTGAAGCGATAGAAGGGGCGGCCGAGGGATTCGGCGATGGACTTGCCGATGCTAGTCTTGCCCACCCCGGGCGGACCCACCAGCAGCACGATGGAGCCGGTCACCTCACCCTTGAAGGCGCCCACGGCGAGGAATTCGAGGATGCGATTCTTGATGTCGTCGAGCCCGGCGTGGTGGCGGTCGAGCACCTTGCGCGCATGCTTGAGATCGAGCTTGTCCTGGCCGTGGACACCCCAGGGCAGGTCGGTGGCCCAATCCAGGTAGTTGCGGGTGACACCGTATTCCGGCGAGCCGGTCTCGAGGATGGACAGCTTGTTCAGCTCGTCCTCGATACGCTTCTGCGCGGCTTCGGGCAGGCTCTTGCCTTCCAGACGCTGGCGGAAGCTTTCGATGTCGCTGCTGCGATCGTCCTTGGTGATGCCCAGCTCCTGCTGGATCAGCTTGAGCTGCTCCTTGAGGAAGAATTCGCGCTGGCGCTCGTTGATCTTGCGATTGACCTCGGCGGACAGCTCCTTCTGCAGGCGGGCGACCTCGACCTCCTTGCGCAGCAGCGGCAGGACCTTTTCCATGCGCTGCAGCATGGGCACGGTATCGAGTACCTGCTGCAGTTCGTCGCCCGGCGCGGTGGTGAGGGCAGCGGCGAAGTCGGTCAGCGGCGAGGGATCATTGGGGCTGAAGCGATTGAGATAGTTCTTCAGCTCTTCGCTGTAGAGCGGATTGAGCGGCAGCAGCTCCTTGATGGCGTTGATCAGCGCCATGCCGTAGGCCTTCACCTCGTCACTGGGATCGGGGTTGGGGCGCAGGTGCTCGACCTCTACCAGGTAGGGTGGACGCTGCCGGCGCAGCCAGCCGCGGATGCGCACCCGCGACAGGCCCTGGGCGACGAACTGCAGCTTGCCGTCCTGACGGGTGGCATGGTGGATGCGCACCAGGGTGCCGTGCTGCGGAAGCTGGTCGGGATCGAAACCCTCGGCATCACCGGCCTGCTGCTCCATGTAGAACAGCGCCAGGCAGTGGTGGTCGGTCTTGGCCACCAGTTCCAGGGTTTCCGCCCAGGGCTCTTCATTGACGATGACGGGCAGGACCTGGGCCGGGAAGAAGGGCCGGTTATGAATGGGAATGACGTAGAGCTTGTCGGGAAGATTCTGGCCAGGCAGGACCAGGCCGGTCTGACCGGCTTCTTCGCTGAGAATATCCGCTTGATTGTCCTGATCGCTCATTGGCGTACCTTGGGCTTGGATGTAGGGCCAACATGGGGCGAGGGCGCTGCTTTTTCAACGCAGGCCAAGACCTGTCCTTCTTGACCTCCGGGTACCGCTCGAAGTGCGACGACCGGGACCGAGCCTGGCCACCGCGACGATAAAGATTCCTCCGGCACTGCCGCTAAAGCTGAAGTCACGCCGCGAAGCCGGCGAGAGTTTCCCAGGGCGCGCGGTGGAGAGAGCGGGTGAACAAGCATTGGTTTATGGCGGGATGGTTGGCCTTGGGCCTGGGAGCTGCGCAAGCGGCCGAGGTCGCGGTGCAGGTGGTCGACGGTCAGGGAGCGCCCCTGGCCGATGCCGTGGTGATGCTGTCGGCGCCGGGACTGGTGCCCGAGCGGCAGCCCGCGGCCATCGACCAGCAGAATCGGCGCTTCGTCCCCCATGTCCTGGCGGTGGCCACCGGGACGGCGGTGAGCTTTCCCAATACCGATGACATTCGCCATCAGGTGTATTCCTTTTCCAGTCCCAAGCGCTTCGAGCTGCCGCTCTACCACGGGCTTCCCAGCACTCCGGTGGTGTTCGACCAGCCCGGCGTGGTGGTGGTGGGCTGCAACATCCACGACTGGATGGTGGGTTACGTCTACGTGACCACCGCCGGGCGCTCCGCGGTAACCGACAGTCAGGGTCGCGCCCGACTGGAGGCGCCGGACGGTCATTATCAGCTGGCACTCTGGCATCCCGACCTCAGCGACAAGCAGGAGGTCGCCCAGCCCGCGCTGGATGTGGCGGGCAAGCCGGTGACCCTGAAACTCCAGCTGGCGGTCCAGCCGAAGCCGCAGCCTGCGGAACCGGCGAGCTCGGCTTTCGAGGACGCCTTCCACAAGGCCACGCACGATGAAGCTCATCCATAGTTTCCAGACCCGCATCGCCGGCAGTCTCTTCCTGCTGATGCTGGTGGTCATCACCCTGGTCTATCTGACGGTCAAGGCTGCCACCGAGGCCAGTGCCGTGCGCCAGTCCTATGACCAGCTCGACACCGGGGCGCGGGTATTCCGCCAGGTCCTGGACGGCCGCTGCCGCCGGCTGAACGATGCCGTGCGGGTGCTCGCCGCCGATTTCGGCTTTCGCGATGCCGTGGCCAGTGGCGATGTGCCGACGCTGAGGTCGGTGCTGGCCAACCATGGCGCCCGGGTGGGCGCGGGCGATACCTACCTGCTGGACCTGGACGGCCGGCTGATCGCCAGCACCGTGGCGGCGCATAGCGAAGGCGAGCGTCTGCCCGTTGCCATGGCGTCGGGCAATGACGGCAGTTGCGTGCAGGCCGGTACTGGCCTGCCGCAATTGCGGGTCACGGTGCCGGTCCGTGCCCCGCTGCCCATCGCCCAGGTGGTGATGAGTTTCGCCATGGATCAGGCCATGGCCGAGGAGTTTCGCTCGCTGATCAATCTGGATGTGGTTTTCCTCGGTGAAGCCGCGCTGATGGCCAGTACCCTGCCGGAGGAGCAGGGACGGCTGCTGCTGCATGAGCTGGCGACCTCACCCCGGGGCAGCGACATCTGGCAGCTGACCCTGGGCGGCCGGCTCTATCAGGTCAAGCGGCTGACCCTCGGGACTGCCGATCATCCGGTACAGGTCTATCTGCTGCGTTCGCTCGACGTGGCCATGGCCGAGTTCGAACCCCTGCTCAGGCAACTGGCGCTGATCGCCGGCGGTGCCCTGCTGGCGGCCCTGCTGGGTGCGCTCTGGCTGGCGCGCAACCTGGCCCAGCCGCTGCGGCAGCTGTCGGTGATGTCCTGGCGCATCGGCCAGGGGGACTATGGGGTCAAGGTGGAGGTCCGGCGCCGTGACGAATTTGGCCGGCTGGCACAGGTACTCGAAGAGATGCGCCAGGGGATTGCCGAACGCGAGCAGCGGCTCAACCACAATGCCCTGCACGACGCCCTGACCGGTCTGCCCAATCGCATCCTGGCCGAGGAGCGGCTGCGGGTCTTTATCGCCACCCAGTCCCAGGTGTCACTGCTGTACCTGGGGCTGGATGGCTTCCAGGCGATTAATGAAAGCGCCGGGGTCGCCGGGGGCGATCGCATCCTCCGCATGGTGGCCGAGCGGGCCCAGGTACTGCTGGCTGGACGTGGCTGCGTATCGCGCCCGGTGGGCGACGAATTTCTCGTACAGTTCTGCCGCGTCGGCCTGGAAGGTGCTGTGGGTCTGGCCGAGCAACTGCGCCTGTCGTTGGCCGAACCCATCGAATGGGAAGGCCAGCTGTTTCGCCTGAGTTGCCGGATCGGCGTCGTCGAGTATCCCCGCCATGGCGATGACCCGACCCTGCTGATCGAGCGCGCGCGCAGTGCCATGCTCGATGCCGGCCAGGTGCCGGATCGCCTGCGGGTCTATGATGAAGGTCGGGATGCGGCTCAGCAGCGACGTCTGCAACTGGTCCACGACCTGCCGCTGGCGGGCGAACGGGGTGAATTGATGCTGGTGTTCCAACCCAAGGTAGCCCTGCAGGGCAATGGGCCGCACCAGGCCGAGGTGCTGCTGCGCTGGCGCCACGCCGAACTGGGCATGGTCTCGCCGGGTGAATTCATTCCCCTGGCCGAGCGCAGTGGCAGCATGGCCGGACTCACCCGCTGGGTAATCCAGGCGACCATCCGGCAACTGGCGCTCTGGCAGACCCAGGACCGCGAGGTAAAGGTGTCGGTGAACGTCTCGGCAGTCGACCTGGCCGATGCCCGGTTGCCCGAGCGCGTCATGGGCTGGCTCGATGACGCCGGCGTCTCGGCGCGGCAGCTGACCTTCGAGATCACCGAGAGCGCCATCATGGACGATCCCGAGGCGGCCATCGCGCTGCTGACGCAGCTGTCCGTGCTGGGCATCCGGCTGTCGGTGGACGACTACGGTACCGGGCATGCCTCCCTGGCGCACCTGAAGCGGCTGCCGGTGGACGAATTGAAGATCGACCAGTCCTTCGTGAAGGAACTGGCGCCGGGCAACGATGACGCCGTCATCGTCCGCTCGACCATCGAGATGGGCCACAACCTGGGCCTGGAAGTGGTCGCCGAGGGGGTCGAGGAAGCCCGGGCCCTGGCGCTGTTGAGCAGTTGGGGCTGCGATGTGATCCAGGGTTACTACATCAGCCGCCCGGTGCCGGCCGCGGAATTCGAGGCCTGGATGGAGCGGCAGAGCCAGCCGGTGCTGGAGGCGTTGTCATGAAGCACGGCTGGCTGCTGGCTGGTCTGCTGCTGGCGACCGCAGCCCAGGCCGACGGCGGCAAGCTGCTGGCCACCGGCGGCGCCAGCAGTCTGGAAGGTGCGGCGGGCGGCGGTATCACGCCCTGGGCGGTGATCGGTGGCTATGGCGAAAGCGGCCAGCCCGGCGCCACGGCCTTTGCCACCCGGGTATGGACCGGTGACTACCGGCTCGATGCGGCCGGCGTGGCGGTGGCCTACGACAATCGGGTGGAAGTCTCCTATGCCCGCCAGCGCCTGGACATGCCGACCCTGCGCCGCTTGATGAAGCTTGAGGAAGACAGCCTCAGCCAGGACATCGTCGGCGCCAAGGTGCGCCTGGCGGGCGACCTGATCTACGACCGGTTGCCGCAGCTAGCTGTGGGGGTGCAATACAAGCATCAGCGGGATTTCGGCATTCCCGCTGCCGTGGGCGCGCGGCGCGACAGCGATGTCGAGGGCTACCTGGGCGCCAGCCGGCTGTTGCTGGGCGGTGCCTTCGGCTACAACCTCTTGATCAACGTCGGTCTCAGGTACAGCCGCGCCAACGAGATGGGGCTGCTGGGCTTCGGTGGCGACCGCAACGACAGCCGTCAGTGGCTCAAGGAAGGCTCGGTCGCGGTGTTCTTCAATCCGCGCTGGGCGGTAGGCATGGAGTATCGCGAGAAGCCGCAGAATCTGTCCTTCACCCGGGAGAGCGACTGGGTGGATACCTTCGTCGGTTACTTCCCCAACAAGCACCTGTCGCTGGTGCTGGCCTATGCCTGGCTGGGCGAGATCGCCACCCTGGACGATCAGCAGGGTCTCTATCTGTCGCTGCAGGGGAGCTACTGATGCAGGGGAAAACGCTGGTGCTGGCGGCGCTGTTGCTGATGCTGGGGTGCACGCCCCAGCCGCCGGCGGGCGATCGGCTCTATCAGGAGCTGGGTGGCCAGCCCGGCATCACCCGGATCGTCGAGGGGATGCTGCTCAATGTGGCGCGTGACGGGCGGATCCGGCACTACTTCGCCAACGTCGACATCGCGCGCCTGCGCAGTCTGCTCATCCAGAAATTCTGCGTCGATGCGGGCGGTCCCTGCCGCTATGAAGGAGCGAGCATGGCGGAAAGTCATCGCGGTCTGAATCTGCAACCCGCCGACTTCAATGCCCTGGTGGAAGACCTGCAACTGGCCATGCAGCGCGAGGGCGTCCCGGAGCGGGCGCAGAATGCCCTGCTGGCACGCCTGGCGCCGCAGCGCGGCCAGGTGATCCGCCAGTAGCCTGCCGGCTGTCGCTGTTTTCGAACCTCGACCGCGTGCGATCCTTCCTAGGCAAGACGCCTGCGCGAGGGATAAGGCTTGAGCAAGACGACTGCAGCGGCCGATCTCGGCCTGAGGCTGACGGTGGACGACGAATCGGCACTGTTCGGCTGGTTCCTGGCAAGCTACCTGTTCGGCAAGCGCATCTCCCGGACCATCGCTGCCCAGGCCTGGACGATGCTCTATCGCACCTATGGTCGCGACACGCCACGCAAGCTGCTCAATCTGAGCCGGCAGCAACTGGTCGGCTATCTCGGTGAAGGGCATTACCGACGTTATGACGAGAGCACGGCCACGCGTCTGCTGGACGTCTGTCTCCATCTACAGGAGGAGTATGGCGGCAGCTTCGTGAGATTGCGTGACGCCAGTACGGACCGTGCGGATTTCGAGGCGCGTCTACAGCGGCTCAAGGGGGTCGGGCCCAAGACCTGTGAGATCTTCATGCGCGAAGCAGGGCCGCTATTATTTCCTGACTGAATGCACACCGCCGGCACGGGGCCGGCGGTGTCTAGGACGAGCGAGCCGCCGTTACTTGCCCAGATCGGCCTTGACGCGGCTGCCGGCATAGGCCTGGGCGTCCTTGGCCTTCTGCACCACGGCAGCGGTGCCAAAGAACTCGTGGGTAACGCCCGGATAGATCTTGCGCTCCACCTGGACGCCGGCCTGACGCAGGGCGGTCTCCAGGAAGCCACCGTCATCCCGCAGGGGATCGATCTCAGCATTGACGATGGTCACCGGCGGCAGGCCGGTGAGGTCGGCCCGGGTCAGATCCAGGCGTGGATCCTTGAGGTCGGCGGGCGTACGGGTCACCTGCTCAATGAACCACAGCATCATCGGCCGATTGAGCGGCTTGGCGTCGTCATACTGTTCATAGGACGGGGTATGGGTGTTGGTCTGGGCCACCGGATACACCGACAGCACATGCTTGGGCGCGGTGAGACCGGCCTTGCGCGCCGCCACGGCGGTCGCCACCGCCAGGTTGCCCCCGGCGCTTTCGCCGGCCAGGGCCAGGCGCTGCGGATCGCCATTCAGCGAGGCGGCATGGGTGGTCACCCAGCGATAGGCGGCCAGGGCGTCGTCGTGGGCCGCTGGAAACTTGTATTCGGGCGCCTGGTGATAGTCCACCGACACCACGATGGCATTGGCCTGCTTGGCCAGACCGCGGGCGCCGCCGTCGTAGACGTTGCGATCGGCGAACACCCAGCCACCGCCGTGGAAGTAGAGGATGACCGGGAAAGGACCCTGGCCTTCGGGGGTGTAGATACGGGCGGGCAGCACACCGGCGGCGCCGTCGACGGCGCGGTCGACGCTGGTCACACCGGGCACCAGGGCTTCGGGCTGGGTGGGACGACCTTCGTCCTGCAGGACACCCTTGACCGCATCGGCGATGGTAGGCTGCTTGCGGGCCTGCTGGGCGGTGAGTTTCTCCACGGCCTTGGGATCGAAGCTGGCGTACTTGTCGAGCACCTTCTGCATGTCGGCATCGGTACGCGCCATGCTCTTGGCATTGCTGACAGCTTCGGCACCTAGCGAACGTTTTTCCGGATCGCGGGCGCAGCCGGTCAGGGCGAGGCCGGCGCCAACCAGGGCCAGGGCGAGGAGAGTGGGTTTGCTACGCAAGACGGACAGCGGCATGGCGAAGATCCTGTGCGAATTCGAGGGGACTACCCTCAAACCGACATGCTTATCGCGCGAGAGGTTCCGGCGAATGGCCGGCAGGACCCTGGTGATCGTCCTGCTGGGGCTGCTGGGTACCCACGCCTTCGCCGAGCCGGCGGCCTACTGGCGCTGGCGCAGCAACACGGATGGCCAGGAATTCTGTACCCAGACGCCGCCGGGCGCGGGCTGGGTCCGGGTCGCGGGGCCCTTTCGCGATCTGCAGTGTCGCGAGCCGGGCAACCTGCCCTTGCGCCGCTGGGCCGTACCGCCGCAACAGCGCTTCTAGTTCGAGGTCTCGGCGGCCTTGAGCAGGGAGGCGCCGAGTTCGCCTTCGTAGCGCCGCCATACCGGGCGCATGGCCTCGCGCCAGCGCGCCCGTTGCTCGGGGGTCAGGGTGATGATCTCGCTGCCGCCCGCGGCGGCGATGCGCGCGCGATCGCGCTGATTTTCCGCCTCGGATTGCTTCTTCACCTCGAAGGTCACCTGGTCGATGATTTCCTCCAGGGTGCTGCGTACGGCGAAGGGCAGGGTGCGCCAGCGATCCGCCTTGACGATCAGCATGTAGTCCAGGGCGCCGTGATTGCTTTCGGTGAAATAGCGCTGCTGCTGATCGAGGCGCTTGGACCAGGTGTTCTCGGTGGCATTGACGGTGCCCGTGGTGAGCGCCTGCAGGGTCTGGTTGAAGGGCAGCCTGATCGCCGTGGCGCCGAGGGCCTCGAACTGGCTCTGGAGGACGTCGGAATTCTGGATGCGGAACACCAGCCCCTTGGCATCGCCGGGTTCGCGCAAGGGCTTGCGCGCCGATAGCTGCTTGAGGCCGTTGGGCCAGTAGGCCAGGCCGATGACCCCGGCGGGCTCCAGGCTCTGCAGCAGCTGGCGATCACTGGGGCGCGCCTGGAAGTGATCGAGGGCCGCGCGACTCTCGAACAGGAAGGGCAGGTCGAACAGCTTGAGCTTGGGACTGAGTTCGGTGAGCTTGCTGATCGCCGGCGCCAGGATGTCGACCTTGCCGTCCTGCAGCGCCTGGAGTTCGTTGGCATCGGTAAAGGCCGTGCCGCTGGGCATCACCTCCAGCTGGACCTGCCCGGCGAGGCGCTGCGCCACCAGTTGCTGGAACAGCTGAGCGCCCTTGCCCTTGGGGGTCTCCGGTGCCACCACATGGGAAAACCTCAGAGTAATGACATCAGCGTAGCTGGAGGTCATGGGCAGGGCAGCAGAGAGCAGGGCGCAAAGGCCCAGGATCGACGGTTTCATGGCAGGTCCTGGTGGTTATTCTTGGAATCCTTATAGGCGTACTTTACCAGTGCGACGTCAGGTCGCAGGGCCTGTGGGAAGCCGTTGGCTGCCGTTTGGCGGATGACCGGGAGAATCGGCGTCGCGCTGGCGTTCCAACGTCCACACCCCAAGAGAAGGATGCGTCCATGAATACCGCTCAAACCGTTCGCTTGCCCGATGGCACTACCGTTCCGGCGCTGGGCCAGGGAACCTGGCGCATGGGCGAGAACGCCGACCTGCATCGCCAGGAGGTCAGCGCCCTGCGCCAGGGCCTGGACCTGGGGCTCACTCTGATCGACACCGCCGAGATGTATGGCGAAGGCCGCGCCGAGGAGCTGGTTGGCGAAGCCATCGCCGGTCGGCGGGACGAGGTGTTCCTGGTGAGCAAGTTCTATCCGAAGAATGCCACCGAAGCCGGGGTACCTCTGGCCTGCGAACGCAGCCTGAAGCGCCTGGGCACCGATGTCATCGACCTCTATCTGCTGCACTGGCGCGGCCAGGTGCCGCTGATCGAGACGGTCATGGCGCTGGAGAAGCTGCGCGACGAAGGCAAGATCCGCCACTGGGGCGTGTCCAATCTCGACACCAGCGACATGCTCGAATTGAACGATGATCGCTGCAGCGCCAACCAGGTGCTCTACAACCTGGAACAGCGCGGCATCGAGCACGACTTGCTGCCCTGGAGCCAGCGTCAGCAGATGCCGGTGATGGCCTATTGTCCGCTGGGGCAGGGCGGCGATCTCTTGCGGCACCCCTCCCTGGCAACCCTGGCCGAGCGGCATCAGGCCACCCCGGCGCAGATCGCCCTGGCCTGGGTGCTGCGTCAGCCGGGCGTGATCGCCATTCCCAAGGCGGGCGATGCCGGACATCTCGAAGAGAATGCGCGTGCGCTGGATCTGCGTTTGAGCGAAGAAGACTTCGCCCTGCTCGACGGTACCTTTCCGCCGACGCAAAGTAAGACGCCGCTGGCGATCATCTAGCCGCCGCGGATCAGCCGGCGCAGCGGAAAGCGACTGGGGTGGCAGGCTTCGGCCACCCGCCGGGCCACCGGCAGGGGTTCGTCTTCCAGCCAGGCCGCCAGCAGTTCGGCGGCCAGCGGGGTGGTGACCAGGCCACGGGAGCCATGGGCCAGATTGAGATAGAGTCCCTCGCGCCAGGGCGCCGCCTGTTCCGGTACCTGGCGGGCGTCGTAGGCCAGTGCCTGGTAATGCTGGGCGAAGGCGACTTCATCCACGACCGGCCCGACCAGGGGCAGATAGTCCGGCGAGGTGCAGCGAAAGGCCACCCGGCCGTCCAGCGTTTCGGCCTCGTAGCCGGCGGCCAACGCGGGCGACAGCTCGGCGAGCAGCTGCAGATTGCTCTGGTGTTCCGCCTTGCTGGGCTCGGTATCGTCCCGGTCGAAGACGAAGCTGGCGCCCAGGCAATGCCGCCCGTCACGGGCCGGGGCGAGATAGCCCTCGCCGCAGACCACGGTCGCCAGCACCTGGCTGTCCGGAGTCTCCGGTAGCGCGGACAGTTGCCCGCGGATCGCCTTGAGTGGCAGTTCGGGTAGAAGCGTCCTGGCCTGAGCGGCACTGGCCACCACGACCACCGTCGCTGCCAGAGACTCACCCTGGGTGCGGGCCTGCCAGCCATGCTCGGTTTGTTGCAGAGCGGTCACCTCGGTATGGGTGACCAGCTCGATGTTCGGATGGGTCAGCCAGTGCGCGCACAGGGCGGGCGGATGCACCCAGCCCCCTTCCGGAAAGAACAGGCCACCCGCCGTCAGACCGATGCCGGCCCTGTTGCTGGCGGCTTCCTTATCCAGCGGTTGCAGCAGATCGGCGGGGAAGTGCGCCGCCAATTGCGCCTGCCGCTGGGCGTCCTTGTCCGTCAGCGCCAGTTGCAGCACTCCGCAGGGGGACCAGGCGGCACCCGGAGGCAGTGCCTGGAGCTCGCGCAGGGTCAGGCCGAAGCCGTCGAGGATCAGCCGGCTGAGCGGGGTGTCATGGGCTGACAGCTTGAGATAGAGCACCCCCTGGGGATTGCCGGAGGCTTCCTGGGCGGGCGCCCCATGGCGCTCGACGACCCGGACCTGCCAGCCGCGGCGCGCGAGGCTGGTGGCGGTGGCGCAACCGGCCAGGCCGGCGCCTATGACCAGCGCCGTGCGCGGGCCCTGGGGGCGCG
>NZ_WHOV01000269.1:0-1523 GCF_009765395.1 Pseudomonas sp. BAV 4579
CACTCTGGCCTGCATCGATCGCTGTTGGCGCGTCGACTTTTCAGACAAACCCTAAGGTGCTTCGTCATGAACCTTTCTAAAGCTGTGTTCCTCGCTCTTGCTTTCACCCTTTCCTCGTCTGCTTTTACTGAAGGGGGTGCCGATCGTGTCTTCACTCGCATGATGGACGCCCAACAAGCAGCGCAAAGCGAAAAAGCCGAGCCGAGGCTAGCCGGGATGTCTGCAAAAAAAAGGATGAGGGCGGCAAGGTTTGCTGCTAGCGGAGCGGCCACCTAATGCCTACAGAAATGTAATCGCGCGCTACAAAGCGCTATGACATCTTCCCGCCTAATCTTCTAACTCCTGTGCGCGGCGCCACTGCCGTCCTCCCTACCAGGGCCTGCTCGTATGGAATCAAGAACCTCTCGACGTACCTTCGTCAAAGGCCTCGCGGCTGCTGGCATGCTGGGGGGACTGGGCTTGTGGCGTTCACCCAGTTGGGCGGCAGCTGGCTCAACGGCGCTCAGCACTCTGATGGGCACGGAGTTCGACCTGTCGATTGGCGAGATGCCAGTGAACATCACCGGCAAGCGTCGCACAGCGATGGTGATCAACGGCGGATTGCCAGGGCCCCTTTTGCGATGTAAGGAGGGCGACACGGTGACGCTTCGCGCGCGCAACAAGCTTGATGCGGCCACCTCGATTCACTGGCACGGCATCATCCTTCCGCCAAACATGGATGGGGTGCCGGGCCTGAGCTTCGCAGGCATCGAGCCGGGCGAGATGTACATTTATCAATTCAAGCTCCTACAGAACGGGACCTACTGGTATCACAGCCACTCAGGCTTCCAGGAACAGGTAGGGGTCTACGGCCCCCTAGTCATCGAGGCGAAGGAGCCCGAGCCTTTCAAATACGATCGTGAGCATGTGGTGATGCTGACGGACTGGACGGATGAAGATCCGGCTTCGCTGATGCGCACGCTGAAAAACAGTCCGACTACTACAACTTCCACAAGCGCACCGTTTGCGACTTCGTCAACGACGTAGCTGACAAGGGCTGGGCCGCGACGCTGGCGGATCGCAAGATGTGGGCTGAGATGAGCAACGACAAGTGTGGCGAGCTGCTCGGCCAGGAGCGCCGTCGCCGCTGGAGCACCGACCAGAAACTGGCAATTGTGCGCGGGAGCCTTGAGCCTGGGCAAAGCGTTTCCGTGGTGGCCCGACGCAACGGCATAAACGCCAACAAGCCGCTCCTGTGGCGCAAGCTGTACCAGGACGGAAGCCTTTCGGCCGTCAGTGCTGGCGAAGCAGTGGTACCGGCGTCGCGACTGACCGATGCGCTAAAGCAGATCCGCGAATTGCAGCGGATGCTGGGCAAGAAGACGATGGAAGCCGAAGTCCCAAAAGAGGGAGAATACCACCAAATAGACTATGCAACTGCAGGGTTGCCAACCTCGGAGTCACGCCAGTCTGCATTCGCTCAGGATTACGGTGTGGTTTCAACCGGTCGACGCAACAGCGTGGTTAAAACACTCGGCGGGAGT
>NZ_WHOV01000270.1:0-402 GCF_009765395.1 Pseudomonas sp. BAV 4579
TTAGCCTGATGAGGAGATAACCAAAAGGTCCGACCGCAGGACCCTCAGATCTCGACTGATCTCGCGATCAGCTGACCTGATAGTATCAATTCTTATTCGCAAGTCAACTCTATTTGCGAGGTATTCTCATCGATCATTTCTTCTGCCCAGCGGTGTCCTCGGGTGCTGCGGGATCACGCTGAGTGAATGCAGCCATCCGGCAGCTTCCCGTAAGGGCGCGAAATTTTTTCAGGAGTCCTAATAGGGGATTTCGTCGTCGAAGTCGTCACCGGTGGGGGCTGGAGCGCGAGCTGGAGCCGAGCCGTTCGAGACCGGTCGCGACTGACTCTGCCCCGTGCCCTGGCCCAGGGTGATGGATTCGATCCGCTGCGGCAGGATCGCGATCCGGTTGGCCTGGACCTT
>NZ_WHOV01000032.1:0-853 GCF_009765395.1 Pseudomonas sp. BAV 4579
CTCAACCCAACCTTGTATCTCTCCTGGGTAATGGGATTAGCTACCTCATTACCCGGGGCCGGTTAAGTACCTACCCAACCTGAGCACTCGATGCTGTTTCGTAGAGTGTGCCTGCCGGCCCCCTTTCTCTACATCCTGAATGGTATCCAAGCCCCTCCTCGGGAGTGAGGCTGTATGCACAAGGCAAGGAGCGAGAAATGGCGATCATCGGTATCGACATCAGCAAGCAGAAATTCGACTGTCTATGGCTGCGTGACGTCTGCAGCCTGAAAGTGAAAACCAAGGTCTTCGCCAATCGGCCCGCAGGATTTGCCGACCTGATCGACTGGTGTTGCGCCCAGACGGGGGAGACACCGGAGCAGTTGCAGGTCTTTCTCGAGGCCACCGGGGTCTATCACGAGTCGTTGGCGCTCTATCTCCATGATCGTGGCGTCCAGGTCTTCGTCCTCAATCCTGCGCGGGTACGCGAATACGCCCGTAGCCTGGGCGTGCAGGGCAAGACCGACAAGCAGGACAGCCTGGTCCTGGCACGCTATGGCGCCACCCAGCCCGTGCGCCCCTGGATGCCAGAGCGCCGCGAAGTCCGCGAACTCAAGGCGTTGATCGCTCGCCATGAAGCGCTGCAAGAGGATCTGCAGCGCGAACTCAATCGTCGCGAAAAGGCCGTGGTCAGTGGCAACCTGAGCGTCCTGGCGTCCATCGACAACCTGGTAAAGGCCCTGCAACAGGAGGCGGCGCGGGTTCGTCAGGACATCGACGACCACATCGATCGGCATGATGATCTCAAGCGTGATCGGGCCTTGCTGCAGAGCATTGGCGGGATCGGCGAGGTGCTGTCACGCCATTTGCTGGC
>NZ_WHOV01000271.1:0-857 GCF_009765395.1 Pseudomonas sp. BAV 4579
TAGGCCCGGGTAGCCTGAAAGTAGCTGAAGGTCGATTCGCTGCGGGTGAATGCCGGTGGGGTGAATGCTCTCACGGCCTGCCTGGCGTTCGAGAACACCGAGCGCGGCATCCGGGTCAATGCCACGGCGCCTGGCGGGACCCAGGCCCCACCGCGACGTATTCCACGCAATAACCAAGTACCCAGCGCCGACGAACAGCGCTGGTATCAGCAGATTGTTGAGCAGACTGAGGACAGCAGCTTGATGAAGCGCTACGGCACAGTTGATGAGCAGGCCGGCGCCATTCTATTTCTGGCCAGCGACGAAGCTTCCTATATCACCGGCGTGACCCTGCCAGTGGGAGGCGGCGATCTGGGTTGATGCCGCCACTATTCACCCAAGTCTTGCTCACAACAAAAATAAAATCATGAGAGAGGCGCTATGCGAAACTACGACGTCAATTCAATTATCGATTGTGCGCGATTCAGCGGTTTCCGCTGAAGGTGTAGGGCGCTATGCGCGCTATTATTGATTTTCGATGACGACCTATTCATCAATGGCGTGGTGTTGCCGGTGTTGATGACGGAGTAGGGGCTCACCCCCCTGCAGGCCGGTGCGTTGGGCAGCTACGCGCTGTTTGACATGATGTTCGGTGCCCTGCTGTTTGGCAGTCTGGCCGACAGAATCGGCCGCGAGAACGGCATCGCGATCTGTTTTGCCCTGTTCAGCGTCGCAACCGTGATCAATGGCTTGCCCAGCAACCCCACCGAATTTGGACTGTGCCGCTTCGTCGCTGGGCTTGGCTGCGGAGGCCTGCTGCCTAATGCGATGGCGTTGATGCACGAGTACGCACCAAAGAAAAATGCGCAGCACCCTAG
>NZ_WHOV01000272.1:0-1314 GCF_009765395.1 Pseudomonas sp. BAV 4579
CGAAAGCTCGTAACGCCCAGTCATGCCGGTCTCCATTGCCATCACAGGAACAGGAACAGGAACAGGCTAGCAAACACGACTTTTCAGACAAGCCCTAAGAGGCGCTAAGCATCCTAGGAGGGTTTTCCACCTAGTCATAAGCATGTTTATTATTCGGACGCCTTCCCTTATGTCACGCGATTGACGCGGACAGTCAGTAGGTGGAGCCCAGGCGGAAGGGGTGACGGGAGCTAGGGGTATGGGCGGGGAAAGTATGTTTCAGGCGGGGTGCACGCGGGAAATATCACGGAGTGTCATGCTGAGAGCTGATATCGGAGCACAATGGACCTTTGAACTGTACTCAGCGATGACGCCCATATGGAACTCCGTCAGCTACGCTACTTCGCCAAGGTCGTCGAAATGGGCAGCCTTGGCCGCGCGGCACTGGAGCTGGGTGTCGGCGCCTCGGCGCTGAGTCAGCAGCTCACTCGATTGGAGCTGGAACTGAGCATCCGCCTGCTCAACCGGACCTCACTTGGCGCCACGCCCACGCCGGCCGGACTGGCCTTCCTTCATCATGCCCAGCTCACCCTGCGCCAGGCCGACTATGCTGTGCAAGCGGCCCAGCGCGACCGTCTGCGCGGGTATGTCAGCGTCGGCCTGCCGCCGACCGTAGCCAGCGTACTGGCGCTACCGCTGATCCAGACGCTGCAGCAGCGCTATCCGGATATCCAACTGCACCTGGTGGAGATGCTGTCGGGCTATCTGGGGGCTCAGCTCAACGCCCGGCAACTGGATCTCGCCGTGGTCTTCCAGCCCGATCCGGGCAGGCGCTGGACGCTGCATCCCTTGCTCGATGAGGCACTGATCCTGCTGCATGCGCCAGGCCTGCCGGGCGTCCCGACGACCGCCAGCCTGTCGCTCGCCGCCCTGGGCCGATTGCCGTTGGTGCTGCCGAGCATGCAGCACGGCCTGCGCAGCGGTCTGGCAGCGGCCATGGAGAACCTCGGACTGGACGTCAATGTGGTCATGGAGATCGATGGCCTGGCGACCCTGATGAAGGTGGTCCGCCAGGGCCTTGCCGCGACCATCCAGCCGGGCTCGGCCGCGGCCCACGCCTACGCCGAAGGCCTGGGCACCATCCCCTTGCGCGATCACCCGCTGCAGCGTCGCAACCTGCTCGCCAGCCTGGCGGATGACGAACTTTCCCCGGCCGCGCTGGCGACGCGGGTGGTGATCCTCGAGGTGGTCCGCCGACTGGTCCAAGAAGGCCGCTGGCCGGGCGCCTGCTTGTTGGATACCAGCACCCCGACCCTTTAGCAAAACTAAAGCCCT
>NZ_WHOV01000273.1:0-307 GCF_009765395.1 Pseudomonas sp. BAV 4579
GCGCTGTTGGGCTTCGACGATGGAGCTGTCTCAGCCCAACCTACGGGTCCGCTTCGCCCCCTCTCCCCCTGGGAGAGGGTTGGGGTGAGGGAAAGCCCTGAACGCGTGGAAAACGCTGCGCGGTTTTCCACCCTACCCGCCTGTTGGGCTTCGACGGTGGAGCTGTCTCAGCCAACCTACGGGTGCGCTTTGCCCCTCTCCCCCTGGGAGAGGGTTGGGGTGAGGGAAAGCCCTGAACGCGTGGCAAACGCTGTGCGGTTTTCCACCCTACCCCGCGCTGTTGGGCTTCGACGATGGAGCTGTCTCA
>NZ_WHOV01000033.1:0-36521 GCF_009765395.1 Pseudomonas sp. BAV 4579
CTCTGGCCTGCATTGATCGCTGTTGGCGCGTCGACTTTTCAGACAAACCCTAGGATGCAGAAATATTTCCGGTTCCTCAAATCCTATTATGAGCCCGCGGTCATCATAACCACCTCTTTTTTTGAGCCATTGCTGACGGAATCGCAAAAGTCCAAAAACTGCTGCCCTTACCATTCCTGTTCCTTGGTTGGAGATACTTGTACGAATATGCTGGACATCTCTATTGCAAAAACAGGATTGAGAGCTTCCGGGCCAGAAAGGTCCGCAGAGGCGAAAATTCTTGATTCCGGAAAGACGCCGCCAAGAACGCTGTTGAGTTCTAGCATCATCTTTCCAAACTCTGATGCTGCATCAGAGGGATCTAGTTCTCTTGCAAGCAAATTTAAGCTTTGTTGAGCAGTGGCAAAGTGCTCTGAGTTTTCTCTAACATCTTTGAATAGTTCGTTTAGCGTTTTCTGCAAAACGCCCGATTTGTCAAATTCGTGGGCTGACGATTCTGCGGGGATAAGTAAAAAATTAGGCAGTTTTGACAGTGCTACGCCACTAATCCCACCTGGATTTTTATCCCATGCTTCCGTGTCTGAAAGATCCCATATTTCATTTATTAGCTCCAGCTTTATCCGCTCGCTCGGGCTTAGCTTTTTTTCTAATTCTTTGAATAGCTCCGTGACTGTGTCTTCATCTATGCCTCGCTCTAGTAGCTCTATTGGTTTGGATATCGCGCTAAACTCAGGTTTCAAAGTTCGAGTAAGTGATTTTAGTTCGATGGTTACCTGTTCCCCGATAGGATATATTTTCCTATAGAATATACTGTATCCTGTTTCGCCCGTAGTGCCAGGGTCGTATTCAAATACTCTCCCTTTGAATCCTCTCCATTCACGGGCTTGCTCTGGGACGTTGCGAAATTCTGCTTCCAACGTAATGGTTTTGCATGAAATTATATTTTCCCCTGTTTCAGGGTCTGCTTCTGAGCAGTAGAAGCATTGATCCATCATGTTTCTTGCGGAAAGCAGCCAGTCTATAGCTTGCAATACTGAACTCTTTCCTGCATTGTTTGCGCCAATTAAGAAAGTCGCTTCGCCGAAATCGATAGTCGCAGAATGGATGCGCTTGAAGCCAGCTATTTCTAATTTGTGAAGTCTCACTTGATCATTCCCTGAAATGGTGATGCAGTCGATTTTAAATGTGTAATCTAGATTTCTCAGATTTTTTGAGGGTGCGTTTTAACAGCTGTTGGGCGCTTAATTTATTGCTCCGAATCCTACTGCCGCTGAGCAATATTGCTCTCTGTGCGATTCATTTCTGTTTGTATTATTTAATTCTGTGCATTTCTTTTTAAACCACTGCTTCGCCCCTTTCCTACACTCCCGATACTCAATCGAACCCTTGCGGTGATTTCTACAAACACTGCCGTAATCAATCCGGTTGCCTCGCACATCCCAAGTAGCTAAGTAGGAACCACTACCGTCCCATTTAGGAACCACATGGCTTTCGGTGAAGGAGGGTGAAGAGGACGTGGACATGGGAGCTAACTCCCGCCCCGCCTTGTACTGGGCGAGATAGGCCGCCGACACCATTCCCTGCGGAGCCGAAGCCGGCTCCTGTGCCCGAGGCACGGCGCCATAGCGGCAGCGCAGCACCTCTTCATCCACTATGTTGCCTTGCTTGAGGCAGGCATCCAGAGGTTGAGGCGCGGCTATGGCTTGGCGAGGGGCAGCAGCGGAGGGAGTAGGCGGAGATGGAGGCGGTTGGAGTTCAGCAACTTCAACAGGCGCCTCAACAACAAACGCAGGATGCAGCCAGCGCTGTACCCAGGGCCAGTTCAGCCAGAGCAGGGCAACAGGCACCAGTAGCCAGACGAATAGCAGGGGAGAGCGCGGCGCCTTGCGGCGGCGACGGTAATCGGGAACGGCGTCGAGTTCGGCGATGAGTGCGGAGCGATAGTCCTGCTCTGTCTTGCCGTGACGGTCTTTGGGTGGCATGGCGGCGTCCTGGCCGGGGCCGAGACGAGGGATCGTGACGGCTGCTTCCTTGTGATGGAATTCACGTTAGGCGGCGGGCCGTAGGGCGTCAAGACTGGCAAAGGGCCGTGATAAGACGTCGTGCCACGCAGAAGTCCGACGACTTAACGAGCGAGGCAGGCGAAACGGCGGGCTGAAGCGGGTGCCGGAGAGGGTGAGGTGGTGAGGCGGCATCGGCGCTGCACCTCTCAGCGCCGACGAACTGCTCCCACGACCACCTGAGCGGTCGCGGCAGCCACGGCTTAATCCACCGCCTTGACCATCTCCTCGATGACCTTCTTGGCATCGCCAAAGACCATCAGGGTCTTGTCCAGGTAGAAGAGTTCGTTGTCCAACCCCGCGTAGCCGCTGGCCATGGATCTCTTGTTGACGATGATCGTCTTGGCCTTGAAGGCTTCGAGGATGGGCATGCCGGCGATGGGGGAGGTGGGATCGTTCTTGGCCGCCGGGTTGACCACGTCGTTGGCGCCGAGCACCAGCACCACGTCGGCCTGGCCGAATTCGGAGTTGATGTCGTCCATCTCGAACACCTGGTCGTAGGGCACCTCGGCCTCGGCCAGCAGCACGTTCATATGGCCGGGCATGCGGCCGGCCACCGGGTGGATGGCGTATTTCACCGTCACGCCGTTGTGCACCAGCTTTTCGGTCAGCTCCTTGAGGGCGTGTTGGGCGCGGGCCACGGCCAGGCCGTAGCCGGGGACGATGATGACGCTGTCGGCGTTGCCCAGCAGGAAGGCGGCGTCGTCCGCCGAGCCGGCTTTGACCGGGCGCTGTTCACCGCTGCCGTTGCTGGCCGCGGCTTCCGTCGCGCCGCCGAAGCCGCCGAGGATGACGTTGAAGAAGGAGCGGTTCATCGCCTTGCACATGATGTAGGAGAGGATGGCGCCGCTCGATCCCACCAGCGAGCCGGCGATGATCAGCATGGAGTTGTTGAGCGAGAAGCCGATGCCGGCGGCCGCCCAGCCGGAGTAGCTGTTGAGCATGGAGACCACCACCGGCATGTCGGCGCCGCCGATGGGGATGATGATCAGCACGCCGATGACGAAAGCCAGGGCCACCAGCACGGCGAAGGCGCCGAGGTTGCCGCTGAAGGTGAAGACCAGGCCCAGGGCGAGGATGGCCAGGCCGATCACCAGGTTGAGCGGGTGCTGGCCGGCGAAGCGCACCGGGGCGCCCTGGAACAGGCGGAACTTGTACTTGCCGGAGAGCTTGCCGAAGGCGATCACCGAACCGGAAAAGGTGATGGCGCCGATGGCCGCGCCGAGGAACAGCTCCAGGCGGTTGCCGCTGGGGATCGCTTGGCCAAAGGTGGCGACGATGCCCAGGGACTGCGGCTCGACCACCGCGGCGATGGCGATGAACACTGCGGCCAGGCCGATCATGCTGTGCATGAAGGCGACCAGCTCGGGCATCTTGGTCATTTCCACGCGCTTGGCCATGTAGGCGCCGGCGCTGCCGCCCACCAGCAGGCCGACGATGACGAAGCCGATGCCCTGCACCGCCAGCTCGCTGCCGAGCTTGTGGATCAGCGCCAGGGTGGTGAGCACGGCGAGGGTCATGCCGGCCATGCCGAAAGCGTTGCCGCGGCGCGAGGTGGTGGGGTGGGAAAGGCCCTTGAGCGCCTGGATGAAGCAGACCGAGGCGACGAGGTAGAGCAGGGTGATGAGGTTCATGCTCATGTCAGCGCTGCTCCGCCGGGGCCTTGGGGGGCCTTCTTCTTGAACATTTCCAGCATGCGGCGGGTGACCAGGAAGCCGCCGAAGACGTTGACCGCCGCCAGGGCCACGGCCAGGGTGCCCATGGTCTTGCCCAGCGGGGTGACGGTGAGGGCGGCGGCGAGCATGGCGCCGACGATGACGATGGCGGAGATGGCGTTGGTCACCGCCATCAGCGGGGTGTGCAGCGCGGGGGTGACGTTCCAGACCACGTGGTAGCCGACATAGATGGCCAGCACGAAGATGATCAGGTTGTAGAGGCCGTCGGAAATCAGGTCCATGGGGGCAGTCCTTGTGAGGGGCGGAGGGCGGGCGCTCAGGCGTTCTTGCGGCGCAATTCGCCGCCGTGGCACATCAGGCAGGCGGCGACGATGTCGTCGGCCAGGTCGAGGTGGAAGGCCCCGTCCCTGAGCACCAGCTTGAGAAAGTCCAGCAGGTTGCGGGCATAGAGCGCCGAGGCGTCCGCCGGGACGCGCGCGGCCAGGTTGCCGTAGCCGACCAGGGTGACGCCGTGCCTGACCACCACCCGGTCCAGTTCGGTCAGCGGGCAGTTGCCGCCCTGGCTGGCGGCGAGGTCGATGACCACCGAGCCGGGCTTCATCTCGGCCACGGTGGCTTCGTGCAGCAGGGTGGGGGCGCGGCGACCGGGGATCAGCGCGGTGGTGATGACGATGTCGGCCTGCCTGGCGCGTTCGTGCACGGCCTTGGCCTGGCGCTCCATCCAGGAGGCCGGCATGGGCCGCGCATAGCCGCCGACGCCTTCGGCGCACTGGCGTTCTTCCTCGGTCTCGAAGGGCACGTCGACGAACTTGGCGCCGAGGGATTCGATCTGCTCCTTGACCGCCGGACGCACGTCCGAGGCCTCGATCACCGCGCCGAGGCGCTTGGCGGTGGCGATGGCCTGCAGCCCGGCCACCCCGGCGCCGAGGATCAGCACCCGCGCGGCCTTCACCGTGCCGGCGGCGGTCATCAGCATGGGCATGAAGCGCGGATAGTGGTCGGCCGCCAGCATCACCGCCTTGTAGCCGGCGATGTTGGCCTGGGAGGAGAGCACGTCCAGGCTCTGGGCGCGGGAGGTGCGCGGCGCCGCCTCCAGGGCGAAGGCGGTGAGGCCGCGGCCGTTGAGCTGCTCCAGAGTCTCCTGGGCGAAGGGATTGAGCATGCCGATCAGCACGGCGCCGGGCTTCATCAGCGCCAACTCGGCGGCATCGGGCGCCGCCACCTTGAGCACCAGGTCGGCGCACAGGGCCGCGGCGGCATCGCCGAGTTGGGCACCGCTGGCGGCATAGGCCGCGTCGGGCACGCTGGCGCGCTCGCCAGCACCCCGTTGCACCACCACCTGGTGGCCCTGGCCGATCAGTTTCTTGAGGGTTTCGGGGGTCGCGGCCACGCGCGTTTCCCCCGCACCGGTTTCCATCGGGATGCCGATCAGCACGGGTGTTTCTCCTTGTTATTCGTGCCGCCACAATGGGACCTGGGGCAGCGGGATGACTGTCCGGAAACGACGGAGAGCTTTTGGAAAAGCGACAGGCACGCCCTGGGGCGGCCTGTTCGGGGCTCAGTTCACGCCCGGTGCCCGGGGCAGGGCGGCGAACCAGTCCAGCGCGCGATCCCAGAGTGGCTCGGCGCTGGCGCGGAAATACCCCATGTGGCCGATGGCGCCGCCGTGCTGGCGGGGGTCGAGGTCTTCGCGCTGGAGGTCGACGTTACGATAGGCCTGCATGAAGGCGTCGCGCGAGCGCGGCGTGGCCCAGAGATCGTCCAGGGCGTTGACCGCGACGATGGGGGTGCGCACCGCGGCGTAGCCGGCTTCGATGCCCTGCATGGCCGGGTCGTCGAAGAAGTAGTGGGGATAGCTGCACCAGTGCCGCCACTGGCGATAGACGTCGCGCGGCAGGTCTTCGCCCAGGCCCAGGGCGCTCCAGGGGCAGTAGCCCTTCCACCACGTCAGCACCGGCAGCACCAGCTTCCACATGGTCAGCACCTTGAGTCTTTCCAGCGGCGGCATGTAGCCGTACCAGCCGGCGCTGGTGCCGAAGACATAGAAGCCGGCGACCTTGGCGTGGTTGGGCAGGAGGCCGAAGGCATGGCCGCCATAGGAGTGGCCGACCAGGTAGAGGGGGACGTCGCCCTGGGCCATGGCGAACACGGCGGCGGCGAGGTCCTGGCGTGCCCAGTCCAGCAGGTCCATGCGAAAGCCCTTGAGCGAGGCCGGCGCCGAGCGGCCGACACCGCGATAGTCCAGGGTCAGGGTCTCGAAACCGCGGGCCGCGGCGTGCTGGGCGAAGCGCCGATAGAAGCCCTGGGGCACGGCGGTGGCGCCGGCGACGATCAGCCGTCCCTGCAGCGGCCCCTGGGCGGGAAAGCGACTGGTGCTGAGGCGATAACCGTCCGCGGTGATCAAATCCTCGACGAGGGCGTCGCTGGGCATGGGGTGGTCCCTATGACAGTTGTTATAATGGCTGGACGGTAGATTATGACGACTGTCATAGCAAGGAGAATGGATGACCGAGCAGTCGACGGTACGGGAACGGGTGGTGGTGGCGGCGTCGGCCATGCTGGCGCAGCACGGCCTCAATGCCACCAGCATTCGCGAGACCATCAAGCGCGCCGAGGCGCCGCTGGGGTCCACTTATCACCACTTTCCCGGCGGCAAGCACCAGCTGGTGGTGGAGGCGGTGGAGCTGGCCGGCGCCCAGGTCAGTCGCGATCTGGAGCGGCAGCTGCAGGCGGGGGCGCTGGCGGGGATCCAGGGCTTTTTGCGGCTGTGGCGCGACATCCTGCTGGACTCGGATTTTCGCGTCGGCTGCCCGGTGATGGCGGTGGCGGTGGAAGAACCGGTGGACGAGATCGCCCAGCGCGAGCTGGACGCGGCGGCGGGCATCTATCGCCGCTGGGAGGCGCGCTTGCAGGTGGCGCTGGTCGAGCACGGCCATACAGCGCAAGCGGCCACGGGGCTGGCCACGCTGCTGGTGGCGGCGGTGCAGGGCGTGATCCCGCTGTGCCGGGCCCAGCGCAGCATCGACCCCTTCGACCGGGTGGCCGAACGTCTGGTGGCGCTGGTCTAGCGGGAACGTCACCAGGGCTGGCGGACTCCACCGAGGGCACTTCCTTTATTGGAGTACCTCATGAATCCCGAACCCGCGGACGACCAGCAGACCCCCCATGACTACGACGAATACGGCGACGTGCCGGATTCGGCGAACACCACCACCACCGAAGAGCGCGAGGATCAGGACGACAGTCCCTTGAGTCCGAAGCGTTAGCGAGTTGGGTGCCCGGCGGGTGGACAAGGCTGCGCCGTTGTCCACGCTACAGGTGCCTTGCCGTGGTCCTCTTCGTTGGGTTTCGCTGTGCTCAGCGCCAACCTACAGTGGATGGGTAGCGTGGAAAACCGCGCAGCGTTTTCCACGTACGGATGATCCTACCACTGACACCGATGCCACCCCCTCTCCCCCCGGGAGAGGGTTGGGGTGAGGGCGGTCACAGCGGCAGGCCTGCACCTTAGCGGCGGTTTCAGTGCCCGGCGGGTGGACAAGGCTGCGCCGTTGTCCACGCTACAGGTGCCTCGCTGCAGTCCTCTTCGTTGGGCTTCGCTGTGCTCAGCGCCAACCTACGTCGAGCGCGCGGCTTTTTCACGCGCCGATGATCCCGGCTATCGCCGAATCTAAAGACGATCCACTGAACCGCCCCCTCTCCCTCCGGGAGAGGGTTGGGGTGAGGGCGCCGGTCCCCTTGTTGGGCTTCGCTGCGCTCAGCGCCAACCTGCGGCCACGGCTTCACGTCAACGCCCGATCCAGATGCAGGTAGCCGCCGTCGACGCTCAGCCACTGGCCGGTGGTATGGCTGGAGCGTGGCGACAGCAGGAAGGCCACAGTGTCGGCGATCTCCTCCGGGGTGGTCATGCGGCGGCCGAGGGGGATGCGCGCGGTGATGGCGGCGAGCTTGGCGGCGGGGTCGGGAAAGCCTTGCAGCCAGCGTTCGTAGAGCGGGGTCATCACCTCGGCGGGGATCACCGCGTTGACGCGGATGCCGTCGTCCAGCAGCGAGGCGGCCCACTCGCGGGTCAGGGCCAGCACGCCGCCCTTGGCCGCGGTGTAGCCGCTGGTGTCGCCCTGGCCGGAAAGGGCGGTCTTGGAGGCGATGTTGACGATGGCGCCGGTGCTGGCGCGCAGCGCCGGCAGGCAGAGGTGCGCCAGGTGGTAGTAGTGCACCAGGTTGCGTTCCAGGGAGGCGACGAAGGCGGCGCGACCGGCGCTGAGACTGACACCATCGTTGACCCCGGCGTTGTTGACCAGGCCATCGATGCGCCCATAGGCGTCTTGCACGGCGGCCACGGTCCGCTCGCAGGCGGCTTCGTCGCACAGCTCCACCGTGAGAGCCCGCGCCCTGGGCTGCCGTTCGGCCAGCTGCGCGGCGAAGTCGGCCGCCAGCGGCTCGCGGGCGAGGATCACCGGGATGGCACCCTCGGCGGCCAGGGCCAGGGAGATGGCGGCGCCGATGCCGGAGCCGCCGCCGCTGACCAGGAACACCTTGTCGGTCAGCTGCAGATTCATGCCACCTTCTCCCGTGGCTGGGTGCCGAGGCCATAGAGGCGGGCCGCGTTGCCACCAAAGACCGCTTCGCGCTCACTGGGCGTGAGATCCAGCAGCGCCTGTTCGGCCAGGTCGACCACCTCGGCGTAACTGGCGGCCAGGGTGCAGACCGGCCAGTCGGAGCCGAACAGCAGCCGCTCCGGTCCGAAGGCCTCCAGGGCGATGCGCGCATAGGGCAGCAACTGCTCCGCCTGCCAGCCGTGCCAGTCGGCCTCGGTGACCAGCCCGGACAGCTTGCAATGCACATGGGGCAGCCGCGCCAGGGGCGCCAGCAGCCGGGCGTATTCCGCAGGCGCCACCCGGCCCGGCGGCTTGCCCAGGTGGTCCAGCACCAGTACGCCGTGGTCGTGGCGGGCGGCGAAGGCGGTGGCGGCGGGCAGGGTCTCGGCGTGGATCAGCAGTTCATAGAGATAGCCATGCCGCTGCAGGGTGGCGACGCCCTGGTTGGCGGCGGCATCGGCCAGCCAGGCGCCGGGATCGGCCTCGTCCTGCACCGGATGGCGAAAACCGCGCAGGTGACGACTGCCCTGACGACGTTCCAGGCGTGCCACCAGGTCGGTGGCGCGCAGGTCGGTCCAGCCGACCACCGCCTGCACCCAGGGCGTCCGGGCGGCGAGGTCGAGCAGGAAATCCGTCTCTTCTTCCAGGGTGCGCGCCTGGACGGCGACGCAGCCGTCGAAACCGGCGCGCTGCAGGTGCGGTTGCAGATCGGCGGGCAGGTGGTCGCGTTGCAGCCCGGCCATGCGCCCGTCGATCCAGGCGAATTCGGCCGGTCGATAACGCCAGAAGTGCTGGTGGGCATCCAGGCGCCGGCTCATGACAGCTGTCCTCCGGCATGGCGGTAACGCGTGCGGGAGGCGGCCTTGATGGCGATGGAGAAACCCGGCGCCTGGGGTGCGAGATAGGCCGCGCCGCGTACCCGGCAGGGGTCCTCGAAGTGTTCGTGGAGGTGGTCGACGTATTCCACCACCCGGCCCTCGTGGGTGCCGGCGACGCAGAGGTAGTCGATCATCGCCAGGTGCTGCACGTATTCGCAGAGGCCCACGCCGCCGGCATGGGGGCAGACCGGCAGGTCGTACTTGGCGGCCATCAGCTGCACCGCCAGCACCTCGTTGAGACCGCCCAGGCGGCAGGCGTCGAGCTGCACCACGTCCAGGCCGCCGCGCATGATGAATTGCTTGAAGAGGATGCGGTTCTGGCACATCTCGCCGGTGGCCACCTTGACCGGCGCCACCGCCTCGCGGATGGCGCGATGGCCTTCCACGTCATCGGGGCTGGTGGGCTCCTCGATGAACCAGGGCTTGGCGAACGCCAGCTCGCGCACCCAGTCGATGGCCTCGCCGACTTCCCACACCTGGTTGGCGTCGATCATCAGGTGGCGCTCGGGGCCGATCACCTCGCGGGCGATGCGCACCCGGCGGATGTCGTCGGCGAGGTCGCGCCCGACCTTGAGCTTGATATGGGAGAAGCCGGCGTCGATGGCCTCCTGGCAGAGGCGGCGCAGCTTGTCGTCGGGATAGCCGAGCCAGCCGGCCGAGGTGGTGTAGCAGGGATAGCCCTCGGCTTCGAGGCGTTGCAGCCGCTCGGCCTTGCCTTCGGCGCGCTGGCGCAGCAGGGCCAGGGCCTCCTCGGGGGTGATGCAGTCGGTGAGATAGCGGAAGTCGATGCAGCGCACCAGCTCCTCGGGACTCATCTCCGCCACCAGGCGCCAGACCGGCTTGCCCACGGCGCGCGCCCAGAGGTCCCAGGCGGCGTTGACCACCGCGCCGGTGGCCAGGTGGATGGCGCCCTTGTCCGGGCCGATCCAGCGCAACTGGCTGTCACCGGTGATGTGGCGCCAGAAACGCCCCGGGTCTTCCTGGATCCACTCCAGGGTCAGGCCGCGCACCCGCGGCTCCAGGGCGCGCAGGGCGGCGCAGCAGATCTCGTTGCCGCGGCCGATGGTGAAGGTGAGGCCGTGGCCTTCCAGCCCCGGCTGGTCGGTCTGCAGGATGACGTAGGCGGCGGAGTAGTCCGGATCGGGGTTCATGGCATCGGAGCCATCCAGCGCCTGGCTGGTGGGGAAGCGGATGTCTTCGATCTGCAGGCCGGTAATTGTTGTTGGCATGGCGCTGTCCTCGAGGGGATTTCGCAGGCTGAGCAAGTCCGGCCCCGTGCCCGCTCGATGAAAGCGGGCACGGGGAGGCTGATAGGCAGGGGAAGGGCTGTCGGGTCTAGTCGGCGGCGACGGTGCGCTGGTGCTGCTCGCCCAGGCCCTGGATGCCCAGGCGCATTTCCTGGCCGGGCTTGAGGTACACCGACTGCGGCTTGACGCCCATGCCCACGCCCGGCGGGGTGCCGGTGGAGATGACGTCACCCGGTTGCAGGCTCATGCAGCGGCTGAGGTAGGCGATGATCTGCGCCACCGTGAAGATCATGGTGCGGGTGTTGCCGTTCTGGTAGCGGTGGCCGTCCACCTCCAGCCAGAGATCGAGATTCTGCGGATCGGCCACCTCGTCGGCGGTGACCAGCCAGGGGCCGAGCGGGCCGAAGGTGTCGAAGCCCTTGCCCTTGTCCCAGGTGCCGCCGCGTTCAAGTTGCCACTCGCGCTCGGAGACGTCGTTGACCACGCAATAGCCGGCCACGTGATCCAGGGCATTGGCCTCGTCGATGTAGCGCCCGGCCTTGCCGATCACCACGCCCAGCTCCACTTCCCAGTCGGTCTTGGTCGAGTCGCGGGGGATCTGCACCGCGTCGTTGGGACCGCAGATGGCGCTGGTCCACTTGTTGAACACCACCGGCTCCTTGGGCACGTCCAGGCCGGATTCGGCGGCGTGGTCGGCGTAGTTGAGGCCGATGCAGATGAACTTGCCGACCCGGCCCACGCAGGGGCCGAGGCGCGGGGTGCCGTCCACCAGCGGCAGACTGTTCGGATCCAGCTGGCGCAGCCGGGCCAGAGACTCGGCGCCGAGCGCCTCGCCGGCGAGATCGGCCACCTGCCCGGAAAGATCGCGAAGTCGGCCCTGGGCATCCAGCAGACCGGGTTTTTCCTGGCCCTGGGGGCCGTAGCGCAAGAGTTTCATCGGAGCTCCTATGAGGGGAAAGGGGGGCGGACGAAAAGCGGCGTCAGACGCTCCAGCCACCATCGATCACCTGGGCGGTCCCGGTGACGAAGGCGGCGGCGTCGGAGGCAAGATACAGGGCGAGGGCGGCGATCTCCTCCGGCCGACCGACGCGACCCATTGGCTGGCGGGCGGCGAAGGCGGCCTGCACCTCGGCTTCGCTGCGGCCTTCGCGGGCGGCCTGGTCGGCGATGCGCTGGTGCAGCGAGGGGGAATCCACGGTGCCGGGGCAGATGGCGTTGCAGCGGATACCCTGGCCGACATAGTCGGCGGCCACCGACTTGGTCAGGCCGATCACCGCCGCCTTGCTGGCGCCATAGGCGCAGCGATTGGCCACGCCCTTGAGGCTGGAGGCGATCGAGGCCATGTTGATGATGCAGCCGCCGCCTTGGGCCAGCATGCCGGGCAGCACGGCGCGGATCATCCGGTACATGGCGGTGGCATTGAGTTCGAAGGAGAAGCGCCAGGCCTCTTCGTCGCAATCGAGGATGCTGCCGGCGTGGACGTAGCCGGCGCAGTTGAACAGCACGTCGAAGCTGCCCAGCTCGGCGACCAGGGCGGTCACGGCGGCCGCGTCGGTGACGTCGAGCATCCGGGTCTGCAGCCCTTCGAGGCTGTCCAGGGCGGCGGCATTGATGTCGGTGGCGATGACCTCGGCACCGGCGCGATGGAAGGCGAGGGCGGTGGCCCGGCCGATCCCCTGGCCGGCGGCGGTGACCAGGACGCGTTTGCCTGCGTGACTCATGTGGAGACCTCTTGGCTGATTATTGTTGTGAGTTGCCTGACCGCCAGCGGTCAATGGTCAGGCCATTGGTCCTATTGTTTAGACCCTGCTAGGCTCTCAGGCAAGGATTTTTTCGCGGCAGACTGCGCGAGCTGCATGAGACGAGACCGCCATGCCCCTTCAGGTGATTGAAAAACCACGGCTTTACCGGCAGATCGCCGACCAGTTGCGCGCTCTCATCGACGGCGGCGAATATCCGCCGGGCAGTTGCCTGCCCGCCGAGCGCGAACTGGCCAAGCAACTGGGGGTGAGTCGGGCCTCGGTGCGCGAGGCGCTGATCGCCCTGGAGGTGATCGGCCTGGTGGACGTGCGCGTCGGCGACGGCGTACGGGTCTGCGCCCCCAGCGCCCCGCCGCCACCGGATACCCCGGTGCTGGAGCTGGCCGGGCGCGGCCAGTGGGCGGAGATGGATCCGGAGCTGAGCCTGGCGCTGGATCTGGACGCCGAGATCCCGCCCTTCGCCCTGCTGCAGGCGCGCCGCCTGGTGGAACCGGAAGCCGCCGCCCTGGCCGCCCGGCACGCCAGCGCCAGCGAATTGGCCGGCATTCGCGCTGCCTATGGTCGCAACGTCGAGGACAATCGCCTGGGCTCCACCACCCATCCCGGCGACCGGCTGTTCCATATCCGCATCGCCCAGGCCAGCGGCAATCCGGCCTATGCGCTGCTGCTGCGCCATCTGCTCGGCCATCGCTACGGCAGCATGTTCCAGCTCCTGCAGCGCCGCTACACCCCGGAAGACATGCCCGATCGCTCCCAGCAGGAACACCTCGCCATCCTCGACGCCCTGGAAGCCCACGACCCCGACGCCGCCCGCCAGGCCATGGCCGCGCACCTGGACGCCGTGACCCGCATCTTCGCGCGGCCGGCGGTGGAGTGAGGGGCGGAGGTGCCTCGGCTTTTCCCCCTTCTCCCTCCGGGAGAGGGATTGGGTGACGGTGTCGTGCCCGCGATGGGCTTCGCTGCGCTCAGCGCCAACCTACGAGGGATCTACGGACTGTGGACAAGGCTGCGCCGTTGTCCACGCTACGGAGTGGCGCCAACCTCCGCGCAGAACTGCCCCCTCTCCCTCCGGGAGAGGGTTGGGGTGAGGGCAAGCCCAGCGTCGATGCCGTAGGGCAACACCGTAGAGTGGAAAACCGCGCAGCGTTTTCCCCGCGAATCCCACGCGCAACACCCTTCTGTACGGCCCCTTAGCCACCTGGCTGTGGCTGTTCCTAGCGCCTGCCGACCGTGGACAATCGGCGCTTTGCCCCAGGAGTCCGTCGTCATGTCCCTCGTCTTTCATCAGGTCGATGTCTTCGCCCAGCGCCCCCTGGAGGGCAATGCCCTGGCGGTGGTCTGTGGTGCCGATGGGCTTTCCACCGTGCAGATGGCCGCCCTGGCGCGCTGGACCAATCTGTCGGAGACCACCTTTCTCCTCGAACCCACCGATCCGGCCGCGGACTACCGGGTGCGCATCTTCACCCCCCAGCGCGAACTGCCCTTCGCCGGTCATCCGACCCTGGGCAGCTGCCATGTCTGGCTGCGTGAAGGCGGACGACCCAAGGGCGGCGAGGTGATCCAGGAATGCGGCGCCGGCCTGGTGGCGATCCGCGCCGCCGGGGAGGAGCTGGCCTTTGCCGCACCGCCGCTGGTGCGAGGCGGCGCGGTAGAGCCCGAGGTCCTGGCACGCATCGCCCGCGGCACCGGTCTTTCGCCCGCACGCATCCAGGCCAGCCAGTGGGCCGACAACGGTCCCGGCTGGGTCGCGGTGCTCCTGGAGAGTCGTGAGGAATTGCTGGAGCTCCGCCCGGACTATGCCGCCCTGGAAGGCCTCAACGTCGGCTTGATCGCCCCCTGGACGGGCAGCGAGGCCGAGGCGCAATTCGAGGTGCGCGCCCTGATGGGCGAGGAGTTTGCCGAAGATCCGGTCACCGGCAGCCTCAACGCCAGCCTGGCGCAGTGGCTGATCCCGGCGGGCCTGGCGCCGGAGCGCTATCTGGCCAGCCAGGGCACGGCGCTGGGCCGGCGCGGCCGGGTACGGGTAGCCCGTATCGCCGACCGCATCTGGGTGGGGGGCGCGGTGCAGGACTGCATCCGCGGCACCCTTAGCCTCTAGGCATGGATCACAGCCCGACCGAGCGTCCCTTGAAGCCGGCGGCATCGAAGTAGCGGGTGTCGCCGACATTCTGGGTCTTGAGTTCGGTGACCAGCCCGCCCGCCGCCGGTGTTGAGCGCTGCACCCGATGGCTGGCCTTGACCGGCTTGCCGCCCTCCAGACTCTCGCCGATCACCCGGCCGACCAGTTGCCCCTTGGCCGGGATCTCCAGGTGCAAGAGGTGCGCCAGGGTCTGGCCTACGTCGGCGTTGCTGACCGGACTCAGGTCGACGAAGCCCTTGCGGAAGTCCGGACCGATCGCCGCCATGAAGTTGCGGGTATCGCCGCGGCTGAAGCTGCCGTGCATGCCCTGGCCCTGCTGCAGCCCGGTGTCGGCCACTTCCACGGCGCAGACGTCGGGTTTGCCGCAGCCGCTGTCATAGGAGCGGAAGTTGACCACGATGGCCGGATAGGGGGTGAGCGCCGAGCCCTTGAGGTTGATCGCCGAGAGCGGCAGGGTGCCGGGGATCTTGCCCAGGTCGTCGTCGACGAACAGGCCGCTGACGTAATCCTGCTTGAGCAGCGCCGCGACCACCTTGGGCGCCAGCGCCTTGGCATCGCCTTGCGGCAGATAGACCAGGTCCGAACCGCCGTTGGCCGCCACCACCAACTCCGGCTTGGCCGCGTCGGGGCCGATCAGGCCATTGGCCTTGCTCGGGTGCTGGCCCTGGTCCATCGCCACCGCGGTGCCCTTGGCGTCCGGATCGAGCAGCGGCAAGTTCAGCGCGGCGGCGAGATCCAGGGCGAGGAAGCCGGGCGGCAGCTGCCCCTTGGGCACGTCGGGGTAGCTGGCCTTGGCCGCCGGACTGGTCTTGCTCTCCTTGGAAATGGTGGAGAAGCCGTGGTCGGCGCTGACGAAGATGTCGGTGTTGCCGTCCAAGCCCAGTTCCTTCAGCCGGGCGCGCAGGGCACCGAGGTTGGCGTCGACGTTGCGGATGGCGGCCAGGCTGGTGGGGCCGTTGATGCCCGGGGTGACCTTGCCCAGGCTGTCGCCCTGGTTGTGCTGGGTGCCGTCGGGATCGCGCGACCAGAACACCAGCACGAAGGGCTTGCCGCTTTCCTTGAAGCGCGGCAGCAGCACCTGGTTGGTGACCTCAAGGAAGTAGCGCTGCTGCTCGACGTTGGCGCTCAGGGTGCCCGGCGTGGTGGCATTGCCGGCCTTGCCGTTGGCGCCCCGGCCCGGGGCTTCCAGCGGCAGACCGGCCTGTTTCAGGGCGTCCTGCATGGCCGCGCTCAGGGGAATGCCGGTGGGATGGCCGGTGGAGTCGTCGACGATCACCGTCTTCTCGCCGTCGCGGGCGGTCACGTCCTGGATGGCCACCGGGCCGAGCTTGCCGACGGCGGCGGTGGACAGGCCCGCCTGGCGCGCGGCGGCGAGCAGGGTTTCCTCGTCCAGGTAGTTGCCGGCGAAGTGCTCGTCGACGTCGCCCAGCACCTCGTCGTTTTCCAGGAAGGGCGTGACGCTGTTGTTCGCCCCTGGAACCGGGAAGCCGGTGTAGATGGTGTTACTGAAATCCCCGGTGTCGCCCAGGTAGTGCCCGGTGGCCAGGGCCGAGGCATTGGGCGTGGTGAAGGTCGGGAACAGCGAGTGGCTGTTCTGGAAATTCACGCCCTCGCGCCGCAGCTGGGCCAGATTCGGCGCGGTCTGGGCATCGACGATGTTGGCGCGCAGGCCATCGGGGATGAAGAGGATGACGTTGCGCGCCGGTTCCGCGGCCATGACGGCCGAGCTGGCAAGAAGGGCGAGACTGCAGGCACGGGCAAGACGGGTAGGAAGGAACGTCATGGAAGACTCTCTGCGCAGGTGAAAACACAGCAGAGATGTAACAAGGGATTGCTGCAATTTCATGATGACAACGCCATGACAGGGGGGCGGCATCCTTTGTGCAACGCCTGGGTCCCCGTCCAAGGAGCTGCCCATGGCCCACGCCTTCGAGAGTACCGTCGCCGCTGCCCGTCACCCTGATCTGGATACCCCGGCCATCCGCCAGGCCCGCATAGATCTCGCCGCCTGTTTTCGCATGGCCGCCCGCCTGGGCCTGGGCGAGGGGATCTGCAATCACTTTTCCTTCGTGGTGCCCGGTCACGACGATCTGTTCCTGGTCAATCCCTATGGCCTGGCCTTCGCCGAGGTCACGGCGTCCTCGCTGCTGATCTGCGACTTCGCGGGCGGTGTGGTCGTGGGGGATGGGGCACCCGAGGCCACCGCCTTTTATATCCATGCCCAGCTGCACCGGCTCAATCCCCAGGCGCGGGCGGCCTTCCACACCCATATGCCCCACGCCACGGCGCTCTGTCTGCTGGAGGGCGACCCCTTCGTCTGGGCCGGGCAGACCGCGCTGAAGTTCTATGACCGCCTGAGCGTGGACGAGGACTACAACGGCCTGGCGCTGGACGCGGCCGAAGGCGAGCGCATCGCCCGGGCGGCGGGTGACGCGGCGGTGGTCATGCTGAAGAATCACGGACCGCTGGTGCTGGGGCCGAGCATCGCCGAGGCCTGGGACGATCTCTACTACCTGGAGCGCGCCGCCGAGGTGCAACTCAAGGCCATGGCCAGCGGCCGGCCGCTGAAGCCCGTGGCTCCGGCCATCGCGCACGCTGCCTGCCAGCAGCTGCTGCAGGGCAACGCCGACAGCGCCCGGCTGCATCTGGAAAGCGTGAAGCGCCAGCTGCTGCGGCTGGAGCCGGATTATCGGGACTGAAAGGGACGATCAGCCGCCGCGGCTGCGACGCTGCGGCAAGGCCCGCGGTTGCGGGGTGGAGCGTTCCAGCGCGGCGGCCGCGACCGCGGGCAGCTGGGCATCCAGTTGTTCGACCAGCCGCTCGCGCAACTGGCGCTTGAGTTCGCGACTCATGTCCAGCTGCCCATGATGATCCAGCGCCAGAAAGCCCTGGCGGAGCAGATCGATGGACAGGGACTGGACGTCGGCGCCGAGGGGGCAGACATCGAAGGCGAGCGACTGAGCGTGGGCTGACGGCATCCTGGTGATCATGACTGTCCCTCCTGGACCTGAGCCCCATCTTGCCAGGGCCGGCAGAGGGCGCTGCAGTGGCAAAGCGCGGACCCGTGGACTGCTGCGCATTTTGTCGACGCGAAAAAAAAGCCCGGGATCCTCCCGGGCTAAAAGCGCAGATGTCAGCTTCTACGATGCCTTTCGGCATGGAGGAGAGCTTGCCACCGCCCGCCTTATGGCTACCTTAACGCTGCTAGCGAATCAGCGCGGCCAGCAGGGCCATGCAGGCGATGGCGGTAAAGATCAGCAGCAGGTGAAGCAGGGAGAGCTTGTCAATGGGCGAGGGCACGGGTAGCGACGCAGAGGGCGGATGATAGCAAAGAGCTATCAGGTGTCGCCCGGTCGCCGCTCAGGACGGCTGTAGCATCGCCTGGATTCGTCGCTCCAGGGTATCCAGGGTGAAGGGCTTGGTCAGGACCCGCATGCCGGCGTCCAGATCGCCGTCCCCGATGACATTGGCCTCGGCATAGCCGGTGATGAACAGCACCGGCAACTGCGGTCGCAGCCGGCGCAGGGCATCGGCCAGCTGGCGGCCATTGAGCGTCCCCGGCAGGCCGACGTCGGTCACCAGCAGATCCAGCGGGGTAGCAGGCGTGACCCGTGCCAGGGCGGTGGCGGCATCGGCTGCCTCCAGCACCTGGTAGCCCTGGGTGAGCATGGCATCCACCAGCAGGGTGCGGATGGTCGGCTCGTCATCCACCACCAGGATGGTCTCGCCCTGGCCGGGTCGGCTGGGTTCGAGCTCGGGATAGACCGGGGCGCTGGCCACCGGTGCCAGGCGCTGGCGCGGCAGATAGAGATGTACCCAGGTGCCGGCGCCGGGCGTGGAGTCGATGCGGATCTCGCCACCCGACTGCAGCACGAAGCCGTGCACCATGGACAAGCCCAGGCCGGTGCCCTGGCCAATGGGCTTGGTGGTGAAGAAGGGGTCGAAGGCCCTGTCGAGCACCTCGTCGCTCATGCCGCTGCCGGTATCGCCCACGCTCAGGCGCACATAGTCACCCGGGGGCAGCGCCTGGTGCTCGGCCCGGGTCTCGTCCAGGCGCTCGTTGCTCAGGACGATACGGATGCGCCCGCCGTCGGGCATGGCGTCGCGGGCGTTGAGGCAGAGGTTGAGCAGGGCATTTTCCAGCTGCGCGCCGTCGATGTGGGTCAGCCAGAGCCTGGGATCGGCCTCGCGCTCCAGCGCGATCTGCGGGCCGATGCTGCGCTGGATGAGGTCTTCCAGACCTATGACCAGTTGCTCCAGGGCCACCGGCTGCGGATCCAGGGTCTGGCGCCGGGAAAAGGCCAGCAACCGGTGGGTCAGGGCGGCGGCGCGCTGGGCGGCGCTGCGGGCGGTGCCCGTGTAGCGTTCGAGGTCCTGCAGCCGGCCCTGGCGCAGGCGCAGGTCGAGCAATTCCAGCGAACCGAGGATGCCGGTCAGCAGGTTGTTGAAGTCATGGGCGATGCCACCGGTGAGCTGGCCGACGGCTTCCATCTTCTGCGATTGCCGCAGCGCCTCTTCCATGAGCCGGATACGCTCCTGCTCGTTGAGGCGTTCGGTGACGTCATAGGCGAACTGGTAGGCGCCGATGCGCTGGCCCTCGGCGTCGAGCAGCGGGCTGAATTGCAATTCGTAATGATGCTGCAGCGATCCCCTGTGCACCGAGATGAGGGTGCTGAAGGTCTCGCCGGCGAAGGCGCGGCGCCAGTGCGCGAGCATGTCCTCACGCAGGTCAGGCCGCCGCTTCAGGCTTTCGCTGAAGGAGTCGCCGATGCGCGGCCTTACCCCGATCACCTCTTCGAACACCTCGGCGCCGGAGCCGTTGACCGCCAGCCAGCGGAAATCGAAGTCCAGCACGTGGATCATGGAGCTGGCGGCGTCCACCACGTTGGCCAGGATGCGGTTGGCGACCAGCGCCGCCTGCACCCGCTCTTCGAGGGTTTCGTTGAGTTGCCGCAGGGCCACCTCGGCGCGCTTGCGTGGGGTGATGTCCTGGAACAGCACGGCGACCTGGCGGCGGCTGGCCGGCTCGATGCGAAAGGCGGTCAGCTCCAGGTAGCGCCCGGTGGCCACCAGTTCCTGCTCGAAGCGGATGGCTTCGCCGGTGCGCAGCACGTGGCCATAGCGATCCAGCCAGGCCTGGGCCTCGTCGCCGACCATGTCGCGCAACTTCTGGCCCACCACGTTGGGAATGCCGGCATGGGCGGCATAGGCCGGATTGGCCTCGACATGCACGTAGTCTCTCAGCGGCCCATGGGGGCCGTCGATGAATTCGATGATGCAGAAGCCTTCATCCATGGCGTTGAACAGGAACTGGTAGCGTTCGCTGGCCAGGGTCGTGCTGTTTTTCAGGAGACGCGGCACGGGCGTCGAGCTGCTGGCGCAGCTGCTGATTGCTCTGCTCCAGTTCGGCAAGGCGCGCCAGCAGGGAAGGGATGTCGGCGACAGGCACGGCAGGCTCGGCGAGAAGGATGAGGCGACGGCTTCGCTTCAAAGACCGGCATTAGACGGCCCGAGGTGAGAAAGTGCCAGGCGCGTCACAGATTCTTCACGGCGCTATCCAGGGGCCGGGCGCGAGTGCCAAGGCGGGTTTGAGGGGCCCGGGTCTAGCCTCTTGAGAGATGTCTGACCACTCTGCTTTGGGTGGATTGACACCTTCGAAAGTCACTCATACGATGTCATATGAATATCTGGTAACAGCTTTCCAACGACCCCGGTTCACGCCGGTCAATAACAACAAGTCAGGAAGCCCATTCAATGACTATCCAGGTCACTCCCGAGACGGAGTCCGCCCTGCGGCCGCAGGTCCCGCCCGTCGCCGCTACCCAGCAAGCCTCCCGCATCACCCGCTACCGCTGGCTGATCTGCGCCCTGCTGTTCATCGCCATCGGCATCAACTACATCGATCGCCAGATGATCGGCATCCTCAAGCCCACGCTGCAGGCGGACCTGGGCTGGACGGAGACCGACTACGCCAAGATCGTGTTCTGGTTCCAGTGCGCCTACGCCATCGGCTTCCTGACCTTTGGCCGCATCATCGACAAGGTCGGGGTGCGCATCGGCTATGCCCTGGCCTTCACCATCTGGACCATCGCCAGCATCGGTCACGGCATCGCCCATACCGTCACCCACTTCGTGCTGGTGCGCTTCACTCTCGGCTTCGGCGAGTCCGGCAGCTTTCCGGCCAGCCTTAAGGCGGTGTCGGAATGGTTTCCGCAAAAGGAACGTGCCCAGGCCACCGGGCTGTTCAACGCCGGCACCGCCATGGGCCCGATCATCACACCTTTGCTGGTTCCGGCCATCACCCTGGCCTGGGGCTGGCGCGCGGCCTTCATCTCCATCGGCATCGTCACCGCCCTGTGGCTGATCGCCTGGCTGCTGATCTATCGCCGTCCCCACGAGCACCCCAAGGTAAGTCGTGAAGAGCTGGCCTACATCCAGGCCGACGACGGCTCCCCGGTGGCGGCCACCCCGAGCGCCCCGACCAAGATCTCCTGGTTCAAGCTGCTGACCTTCCGCGAGACCTGGGCCTATGCCGCCGGCAAGTTCCTCACCGATCCGATCTGGTGGCTGTACCTGTTCTGGCTGCCGGACTTCCTCGGCAAGACCTACGGCCTGAATCTGAAATCCTTCGGTCCGCCGCTGATCGCCATCTACATCCTCGCCGACATCGGTTCGGTGATGGGCGGCTGGGGCTCCTCCAAGCAGATGAAGCTGGGCCGCAGCGCCAACCTGGCGCGCAAGACCACCATGCTGCTCTGCGCCCTGGCGGTCGTGCCCATCGTCACCGCCCAGTTCGTCTCCAGCCTCTGGCTGGTGGTCGGCATCATCGGCCTCGCCGCCGCGGCCCACCAGGCCTGGTCGGCCAACCTGATGACGCTGCCGTCGGACCTCTTCCCCAAGGAAGCCGTGGCCTCGGTGATCGGCATCGGCGGTACCGCCGGCGCCATCGGCGGCATGCTGATGACCACCTACAACGGCTACATCCTGGAGATCTTCAAGTCCTACCAGCCGATCTTCATCGTCGCCGGCAGTGCCTACCTGGTGGCCATCGTGGTCATCCATGTGCTCACGCCACGACTCAAGCCGGTGCCGCTGGAGCGCATCGCGGTGGGCTGATCAGGGGTCGCTGACAAAGAAGCCGCCGGGGCCTACCCCGGCGGCTTTTTTTCGCCCGTCGCTGTCCGGATCGCGCAGGGGGCTGTCCTGCTCGCGAGCGCAGCGGACCGGTGGGGCGGTCAGACTCTGAGGCCCAGCCCTGGAGTCCCCCATGCTCAAGCAACCCCAGACCAAGTACCGCGCCTTCGCCGCGCCCTCGTTACCCGACCGCCAATGGCCGGGCCGTCAGCTGACCCAGGCACCGCGCTGGTGCTCGACCGATCTGCGTGACGGCAACCAGGCACTGATCGAGCCCATGGGGCTGGAGCGCAAGCGGCGCTTCTTCGCCCTGTTGCTGGCGATCGGCTACCGGGAAATCGAGGTGGCCTTTCCGGCGGCGTCCCAGACCGACTTCGATTTCGTGCGCGAACTGGTCACCGCGGACGGCCTGCCGGACGATCTCTGGCTGCAGGTGATGACGCCGGCACGCAGCGAACTGATCGAGCGCACCTTCGCGGCCCTGGTCGGGGCACCCCGCGCCATCGTTCATCTCTACAATGCCACCGCGCCGCTGTTTCGTCGGGTGGTGTTCGACCAGGATCGCGCCGCCACCCTGGCCATGGCGGTGGCCGGTACCCGGCGGGTGCGTGCCCTGTGCGACGCCCAGCCGGAGACGGCCTGGATCTATCAGTATTCCCCCGAAACCTTCTGCTTCACCGAAGCGGACTTCGCCCTGGAGATCTGCCAGGCGGTGCGCGAGGCCTGGCAGCCTTCGGCGGAGCGGCCGCTGATCCTCAATCTGCCGGCGACGGTGGAAGTGGCCACGCCCAATGTCTATGCCGATCAGATCGAGGGCTTCATCCGCGGCCTGGGTCCGGCGCCCCACGTGACCATCAGCGTGCATCCGCACAACGACCGTGGCACCGGCGTCGCCTGCGCCGAACTGGCCCAGCTGGCCGGGGCCACGCGGGTGGAGGGCTGCCTGTTCGGCAATGGCGAGCGCACCGGCAACGTCGACCTGGTGACCCTGGCGCTGAATCTCTACAGCCAGGGGATCACGCCGGGGATCGACTTCTCTCGTCTGGAGGAGGTGGCCAGCGTGGTGGAAGCCTGCAACCAGCTGACCATCCATCCGCGCCATCCCTATGGCGGTCGCCTGGCCCTGGCCGCCAATACCGAGCAGGGCGCGGCCCTGGGACTCGTCGATCCGGCCGAGCTGGAACTCAGGGCGCGGCGGGGCTGACCGCGTCGGGCAGACCCGCCTGGCCGCGGTACGCCGAGGGCGATACCCCCAGCACCTGGCGGAAACGGGTGGCGAAGGCGCTGGGGCTGGCGTAGCCGTGGTCCAGGGCGACGTCGACGATGGCGTGGCCGGCGGCCAGGGAGGTCAGGCTGGAATCCAGTCGCGCCCGTTGCAGCCACTGGCCGAAGGTCAGGCCGGTCTCCTTGAGGAACAGTCGGCTCAGGGTGCGCTCGCTGACCGCCAGTCGCGCGGCGGCGCCGGTCAGCGTCCAGCGTTCGCCCGGGTGCTGGCGCAGGTGGCGGCAGAGTTCAGCGAGGGTGGCATCCACCGGCCAGGGCAGGTGCAGTCCGGCGGTGGGCGAGCCCTGCAACTCGTCGAGCATCAGCTGCAGAATATGGTGGGCGCGCCCTTCGGCAAGTCTGTCGGCAGGCAGGGGCAGGGCGGCCAGGATGAGTTCGCGCAGGAGCGGCGAGACGGCGATCAGCTGGCAGCGCGTCGGCAGCTCGGCCCGTACCTGCGGATCGACGAACAGGGTGCGTACCTCGACGCGGCCCAGCAACTGCAGGTCGTGCTCTTCGCCGGCGGGCACCCAGACGCCCCGTCCGGGCGGCACCACCCAGCGTCCCTGGGCGGTGTTGACGATCACGATGCCGCAGAGCGCATGGATCAGCTGCGCCTGGCGATGGCTATGGGGCGGCACCCGTTCGCCATGGGCATAGTCCTGGGCCACGGCATGCAAGCCGTTGCACGAGCTGAAGTCGATGAGCATGGCCGTCAAGACGCGCGGCCAGCCAGCCACTTGCCCAGCAGCGCATCCAGCTGCCGCTGCTCGGCTTCACTAAGCGTCGCCAGAGCCCGGCGTTCGTTGTCGACGTGGGCGGTCATCAGGCCATCGATCAGGGCGAAGCCGTCCGCGGTGAGGGCCACCAGGGTACTGCGGCGATCCTCGGGGTTCCTGCGCCGCTCGATCAGGCCGGCTCGCTCCAGGCGGTCGAGGCGATTGGTCATGCCGCCCGAGGAGATCATGGCCGACTCATAGAGCACCGTGGGACTCAGGGCATAGGGCTCGCCCGCTCGCCTCAGGGTGGCCAGGACATCGAACTCGCCATAGTGCAGTCGGTGCTCGTCGAAGAAAGGCTGCAGCACATCGCGATTGAGCACCTGGGCTATTTCACCCAGGCGGCCCACCAGGCGCATGGGCAGGGCATCCAGGTCGGGGCGCTCGCGATGCCACTGGTCCACGGCGAATTCGGCGCGATCGGCCATCGGCTTACCTCGGGAATATATCTTGATGTTAAGATACTTCTCATCAAGAGAAATACCGCGTCATTCTGGAGATTGTCCATGCTTTCCGCTTCACCTTCATCCCCGACCACACCCGCACCGCGCCAGGATGCCTTTCTCGCCGTGCTGCTGGTGCTGCTGGTCGGCCTCAACCTCAGACCCATCCTCGCCGCCATCGGTCCGCTGCTGGATGGCATCCAGGCCGCGACCGGCCTGGAAGGTGGCGGCGCCGGGGCGCTGACCACCCTGCCCATCGCCGCCATGGGTCTCTGCGCCCTGGGCGGCGCTCGCCTGCAGGCCTGGCTCGGCGAGCGCCGTGGCATCGCCCTCGGCCTGCTGCTGCTGGCCCTGGCCAATGCGCTGCGCTGGCAACAGCCGAGCGGCCTGGGACTGATCCTCACCGCCGGTCTGGGCGGCGTCGGCATTGCCCTGGTTCAGGCGCTGATCCCCGCCTATATCCGCCGCTGCTATCCGCAGCGCACCAGCACCCTGATGGGCCTCTACACCACCGGCATCATGGGTGGCGCGGCCGTGGCGGCGGCCACTGCCGCGCCCCTGGCCGAACAGTGGGGCTGGGCCCAGGGCCTGGCGCTCTGGACCCTGCCGGTGCTGCTGGCGCTCGGCGTCTGGCTGGCCCTGGCGCGTCCGGATGCGCCGGCGCAGCACGCGGCACCCCGCGCGCACCCCTGGCGGCAACGCCAGGCCTGGCTGCTGCTGGCCTTCTTCGGCATCGGTACCGCCGCCTATACCCTGGTGCTGGCCTGGCTGCCGCCGTACTACACCGGCCTCGGCTGGCAACCGGCCGACAGCGGCCTGCTGCTGGGCGGCGTGAGTCTCGCCGAGGTCAGCGCCGGCCTGCTGCTGTCGGCCACCATCGCCCGGCTGCGCAATCGCCGGCCGCTGGTGCTGGGGGTGCTCGGCGTGGTGCTGGTGGGGTTGCTGTGCCTGGCACTGGCGCCGCTGCAACTGGCGGTGCCGACCGCCATCCTGCTCGGCCTGGGCATCGGCGCGCTGTTTCCGCTGTCGCTGATCCTGGCGATGGACCAGGTGCGCGATCCCGCCGAAGCCGGTGCCTTGCTCGGTTTCGTCCAGGGCGGTGGCTATCTGATCGCCAGCCTGGCGCCGCTGGCCGCCGGCATCCTGCGCGACCAGCTGGACAGCCTGGCCAATGCCTGGCTGCTGATGGCGGTGGGCGTGGTGCTGCTGATGGGCCTCGGCCTGCGCCTGACCCGAACCGCTCGGCCGGTCCTGGCGCGCGGTTGCCAGCAGGCCTAGCCCGCGTGCGGCAGGCGCAACTCCACGCAGAAGCCGCCCCGCGCCCGATTGCTGAAGCTCAGGGCACCGCCCAGGCGGCGGGTGATGGTCTCGACGATGGCCAGCCCCAGCCCGGCGCCCTGGGGGTTCCAGGCGCGCCAGGGTCAGCAGCTGGCTGGCCAGGCGGGTGGCCCGGCTCACGCCCTGGCGCAGATAGCCCAGGGCTTCGTCGCGTTCTTCCGCGGTCTCGGCGTGCTGGGCGTTCTGCGCATGCAGGTCGAGGATCGCCAGGGGCGTACGCAATTCGTGGGCGGCATCGGCGATGAAGCGCCGCTCGCGATCGAGCAGGGCGCGCAACTGGGCGAGCTGGTGATTCAGGGCGCCACGCATGGGTTGCAACTCCGGCGGCAGCGGGCCGCCCGGCAGCGCTGCCAGGCTGTGCGGGTCGCGCGCGCGCAGGCCGCGGGCGAAGTCCTGCAGCGGTCGCAGGCCCCAGCCCAGCAGCAGCCAGAGCATCCCGACCAGCAGCGGCAGGCCCACCAGGGTCGGCCAGAGGGTATGGCTGACGATGCGCTGGATCAGGTCCTGGCGCAGGTCCTCGCGCTCGCCGACCCAGATGCGCAGGCCGCCCTCGGCGGTACGCACCAGCATCCCGCACCATTCGCGTCCGTTGTCGAACACCTCGTGCAGCCCTTCCGGCGGCACCTCGGTCAGCCGCGGCGCATTGCCGGAACGAGCCAGCAACTGACCATCGGCGGTCCAGATCTGGAAGGTCACCTGGTTCGAGGTGGATGCCCTCTGGGGCGCCGACTGGCCCGCAGACCTGCACGCGCTGTTCGCCAACGCCCTGCTGGCGCTGGTCTGCCTGTATGCCGTGGCCGCCGTGGTGGAAAGCCTGCGGGTGGGCGACAACCTGCCGCTGTCGATGCTGACCGATCGCCGCCGCCCGCTGGATGAGTCTTCCCCGCGTGACTAGGCGCAGTGCCCGTCGAGGGTGCCGGGCGGATCCACCTGTACCGTCACGTGCTGCAGGCCGTGGCGACTGCGCAGCAGCTCGCCCACCAGGGTCGGCAGATGCAGGGGGTCGCTGCCCGGCGCCGGGGTGATGTGCAGGGTGGCGATGCGGGTTTCGTCGGTCAGCGTCCAGACGTGCAGATGGCCCACCTCGGCCACCTCCGGCAGGGCGCGGACCGCCGCCGTGGCGCCGGCCGTGTCGAATTCCCGCGGCGCCGCCTGCAAGAGCACCGCGCCGGCATCGCGCACCAGGGTCCAGGCCGATTTGACGATGAGCAGGGCGACCAGGATCGACAGCGCCGGATCCAGCCAGGTCCAGCCGGTCCAGAGGATGCCCAGGGCGGCGAGGATGGCGCCCACCGAACCCAGCAGGTCACCGGCCACATGGAGCAGGGCGCCGCGCAGGTTGCTGTCGTCCTTGTGGCCGCTGTTGAGCACCACGAAGCCGACGATATTGACCACCAGGCCGATCACCGCCACCACCAGCATGGGGCCGGAGAGGACCTCGGTGGGCTCGCGCAGCCGCATCATGGCTTCCCAGCCGATCCACAGCACCAGCAGCAGCAGGGCGACGCCATTGGTCAGGGCTGCAAGGATGCGTACCCGGTGGAAGCCATAGGTGAAGCGCGCATTGGCCGCCTTGGCCGCCACGCGGTAGGCCACCAGGGCCAGCAGCAGGGCCGCGGCATCCGAGACCATGTGCCCGGAATCGGCGATCAGCGCCAGGGAGCCGGACCACCAGCCGCCCACGGCCTGGACGATGGCGTAGCCAAAGGTCAGGACGAAGACCAGCTTGAGCTTGCGCTCGTTGGCGGCGGTCACCCGCGGGGCGTGGGAGTGACCATGGCCATGCTGATGATCGTGATCGTGATCGTGGTGAGGGGTGGAGCCACTCATCTACAGGTCTCCGAAGCGTTGAGGAGGCAGAGGGCAAAGGCCCTTTGCTGACCATCCTGAAGCCTGAAGTGACTTCAGGGTCAAGCCGGTCGGCTGGTATCTGACCCTCGGTTAATCTGTTACTGGGCATGAGCCGCTAAGACTTCATTAAGGTTCGCCCCTCAGGGTAGCGGCTTCCTGTCGCTGGAGCCCGCCATGCCCGCTTGCCTTTGCCTTTCCTCGCGCGTGCGCAGGGCACCCTGATGCTGCTCGCAGCCTTCTCTCGCCCCCGCGCCTCGGGCTGGCGGCCCTGGCGCAATCTGCTGCTCCTGAGCAGTCTGAGTTGCCTGCTGTTGCTGGCCGACGACGTCCTGCAGCAAGGCTTCACGCCAACCAACCAACCGCGCCGAGCTGGAAGCGGGCTATGTCGCCGCGCTCTGGGTGTTCAGCCTGGCGCTCTGGCTGAGCAACCTGCCGCACCTGGCGGCGGTCATCCTGCTGGGGTTCGCCCTGATGCAGTTGCTGCAGCTGGGCAACCTGAGTTTCTTCGGCGAGCCGCTCAGCGCCAGGATCGCGCCCTGCTGGAGATCCTCGACGAGCAGCAGTGGGCGCCGCGCAACTTCGTGGTGCTCAACCTGCGCACCGCGCACCTGCCCTATGCGCAGAACTACCGGCACGAGAGCACCCCGGCGCCCTGGCCGGATAGCGGGGCCGAGGGCCAGGCCAATGCCTATGACAATTCCCTGCACTACCTCGACGGCCTGCTCGCCGAGATCCTCGCCGATTTCGATCGCCTGGACGGTGAGCGCTATCTGATCATCACCGGCGATCACGGCCAGCGGCTGGGGGAGGGCGGTCACTGGGGGCACAACGATCTGGTGCCCGAGGTCAGCGACGTGCCGGTGATCGTGGTGGCGCGGGACGCCCCGCCCCAACCCCTGGCCGAGCTGCAGGGCGAGCCTGGATCAGCCACTACGAGGCCGGCAGCTGGCTGGCGGAGCGCCTGGGGACCCGCCTCGACAATCCCAATCGCCGCCCCGAGGAGTACTTCGTCCATGGCAAGCTCCTGTTCAGCGACAATTTCGTGCAGCGCGTCTGCGAATCGCCCACCGGCCTGGTGCACCAGCCGCCGCAGCAGTTGAGCACGCTGCTGCTGGATACCGCGGAAAACCCCTGTGGCTAGGGCCTTGCACCCATACCTTCAACCCCCGGGCGCCGCTACACTGCCGGCGCCTCTTCACCTCAGTAGCAGGATCCCGTCATGCCTTCCGCTTCTGCTGTTTCCCGCTATGCGCGCAGCGCCCGGCTGCTGCACTGGCTCATGGCCCTGCTGGTACTGCTGGCCTATGGACTGATCCTCAATCGCGGGCAGTTCGAGCGGGGCTCGCTGGAGCGCCAGTGGGTGGTGCTCAGCCATTTCTGGGTCGGCCTGCTGGTCCTGGCGCTGGTCCTGCCGCGGCTGCTGGTGCGCCATCGCCATCCGGTACCGCCGATCACGCCGCCGCTGGCAAAGAGCCTGGAGACCGTCGGCCGGCTGACCCACTACGGGCTCTATGCCTTTCTGCTGGCCCAGCCGCTGCTCGGACTCTTCACCGTCTGGCTGACCATCGGCGCGGTCAAGATCCCTTCCAGCACCTGGGCGCTGCCTTCGCCCTTCCCGGTGGACCCGGAGCTGGCGAAGACGCTCAAGGGCGTGCACCTCTGGCTGGGCAAGGCCTTCTACTGGGTGATCGGCCTGCACATGCTGGCCGCGCTCTGGCATCACCTGGTGCGCAAGGACGATACCCTGAAGCGCATGCGCTAACGCGGCTCGAGGGCGATGATGCGGTTGCGTCCGCCTTCGGCCAGCAGATAGCCGTCGCCCCGTGGCAGCAAGGCCTGGGGGGCGCGCAGGAAGGTCAGGATGGCGCGCGGGGCTGACTGGCGATCCCAGAGCAGCAGGCGGGCGCGGTGGGTGGAGTCTTCGCTGATCCACAGGCCGCGCCGGTCGCAGAGCAGAAAGCTCGGCTCGCGCAGCTCGCTCAGCGCCGGCGGATCACGGCCGTCGTCGCTCAGCTGGCGCACCAGGCCGCGGGCTTTCTCGGTATAGAAGGCAGTGCCATCCGGGCAGCGGGTAAAGGACTCCGCCTCGTCCAGGTGGTCGCGCAGCACGGTCAGGCTGCCATCGGCGGCGTCGTAGCGCAGCAGGCGCCCTTCGCCCTTGCGGTCTTCCACGGCATAGAGGCGTTCGCCTTCGGCCCAGAGGCCCTGGGCGTTGATCCCGGTGAACAGATCGCGACTGCCGGCGGCGTCGAACCAGCGGATGGGATGGGTGCCACCTTCCTGGCTGTAGGCGAAACCGTTGCGGTAGGGCACCAGGCCATCGGGCTTGTACAGCCCCTCGCTGAGTACGCTGCGTCGGCCCTGGGCATCGATGCGCAGCAGCCGGCCCTTGCCGTCCTTGAGTTCTTCCGCGGTGAGCAGGGCATCGCCCTGCCAGGCCAGGGCACTGGCCTTGGCGATATCGGCGTAGACCACCTCATAGCGCCAGCCCTGAGCGGCCTGGGCCGGCCAGAAGCGCTGCCAGGCGAGAAAGCCCGAGGCTGCCAGCAGCAGGGCGGCGAGGACGAGGAGGGCGCTACGCCAGGGCCGCGCCATCAGCTGGCCACGGCGGCCAGATGCTCATGGAGGATGGCCGCGCCGATCACGATCAGCACCACGCCACCGAGCATCTCCGCGCGCTTGCCGACCAGATTGCCCATCACCCGGCCCAGCATCACCCCGGTGGTGACCATGATCATGGTGGCGAGGCCGATGGCCAGGGCGGCGGTGATGATGTTGACGTCGATGAAGGCCAGGCCCACGCCGACGGCGAGGGCATCGATGCTGGTGGCCACGGCGGTCAGGGCGAGCAGCATGAAGGAATGCTGGCGGGGCCTTTCCTCTTCGGCCTCGGGCGCGCCGAAGCCGGCCCAGATCATGCGCAGGCCGAGCACGGTGAGCAGGGTGAAGGCGATCCAGTGATCCCAGGGCTGGACGTACTGGGCGGCGGTGAGGCCGACGGCCCAGCCGATCACCGGGGTGATGGCTTCGATGACGCCGAAGATGGCGCCGGTACGCAGGGCTTCGCGCAGGCAGGGCTTGTGCAGGCTGGCACCCTTGCCGACGGCGGCGGCAAAGGCATCGGTGGACATGGCGAAGGCCAGGAACATCAGGGAAGCGGGATTCATCGTGACAGCGCCGGCCGGGCTCGATCCACAAGGCACCCCCGCACGCCCGGCATGGCGCGGTGATGCCTCTGGTCTCGCCAACCCTGACTGGCTGTCCTGACCACGGCAGTTGCCGAGTATGTTGATCAGGACGCTTTCCACCGCGGTGGAAGCAGGCTACTCCCCAAAGAGGCCGCCACCTTACCCATCCGGATAGAGAAAGTCTATCTTGTAGATAGTTCTAATATATATAGCCTTGGCTAAATTCTGCTGCCAAGCCGCCCGCACGGATGCGCCAAAAGGCCTGCAAGGCCCGTCATAGCTGGATCGTGGCCACGGCACAGGCTGCTGAGACGACCGCGGGCGGCAGACAGGCATGTCGTCTGCTGACCACCGGAGGTCGCCTGTAGAGGCTGGCCGGGACGAGGGAGAACCCTCTGCCATGCGCAGTGCGGGGTGGATTGTCGAAGCGGTCTGCTGCGCGGCCCAGGCGCGGACACCTTGGCTTGCCAACGCAGGGGCGGTCGCCGCCGCCCGCAATGATGGCGCTCTGCCGTCCCTGTTTCGTCATGCCGCTGACACTTAATTGTCACATTTCGGCAATAGCCTAGCGCCAGCCCTCACTAGGTAATGGAGCCACCATGAAACGCACGTTCAGCCTCTCTCTGTTGTTGTCGGCCTTTTGCCTGAGCACCGCCGCTCACGCCGTGGATGTCACGGGCGCCGGCTCGAGCTTCGTCTTCCCCGTTCTGTCGAAGTGGTCGCAAGGCTTCAGCGAGAAGACTGGCAACCGTATCAACTATCAGTCCATCGGCTCCGGCGGCGGCATCGCCCAGATCAAGGCCGGCACCGTGGACTTCGGCGCCACCGACGCCCCCATGAGCAGCGACGACCTGCAGAAGGGCGGTCTGGGCCAGTTCCCCACCATCATTGGCGGCATCGTGCCGGTGATCAACGTGGAAGGCATCGAGCCCGGCAAGCTGAAGCTCGACGGTCCGACCATGGCCAAGATCTTCATGGGCGAGATCAAGACCTGGAACGACCCGGCCATCGCCGCGCTGAACCCCGGCATGAAGCTGCCTGAAGGCGCCATCACCGTGGTGCGTCGTTCCGACGGCTCCGGCACCTCCTACAACTTCACCAACTACCTGGCCAAGGTCAGCCCGGAGTGGAAGGAGAAGTTCAACTTCGGCACCACCGTCAACTGGCCGGTCGGTGTGGGTGGCAAGGGTAACGAGGGTATCGCCGCCTACGTGAAGCAGATCAAGGGCTCCATCGGCTACGTCGAGTACGCCTATGCGCTGACCAACAAGATGACCCACGTGCAGCTGAAGAACGCCGCCGGCAACTTCGTGCAGCCCGAAGCCAAGAGCTTCCAGGCCGCCGCCGCCACCGCCGACTGGAAGAGCGCCAAGGACTTCAACCTGCTGATGACCAACGCCCCGGGCGCCGACGCCTGGCCGATCACCGCCACCACCTGGATCGTGATGTACAAGGAACCCAAGAACGAAGAGCGCAGCAAGGTCGCCTTCGACTTCTTCAAGTGGTCCCTTGAGCATGGCCAGAAGGATGCCGCGGCCCTGGATTACGTCCCGGTCCCGGACACCCTGGTCAAGCAGATCGAAGGCTACTGGGCGTCCGACTTCAAGAAGTAAGCACGACTGTTCCGCCGCCTGGATCCCCTGGGGTCCAGGCGGTTTCGCGCGTCCTTCCAGGTAGACGGAAAGCTCCATGACCGACCAGACCCTGCCCCTCTCCGCCGTTCAGGAACAGCGCATCCGCCGGGATACCCGCGCCGATGTCTGGTTCCGCCGGCTGCTGTTTTCCGCCGCGCTGCTGGTACTGCTGGTACTGGTCGGCGCCGCCGCGTCCACCCTCTGGGGCGGTCGCCACGCCTTCATGACCTTCGGCCTGGACTTCATCACCTCGGCCGAGTGGGATGTCGGTGCCGAGAAGTTCGGCGCCCTGGTGCCCATCTACGGCACCCTGATGACCTCCTTCATCGCCCTGCTGCTGGCCGTGCCCACCGCCTTCGGCATCGCCCTGTTCCTCTCGGAGATCGCGCCGCCCTGGCTGCGCAGCCCGGTGGCCACCGCGGTCGAGCTGCTGGCGGGCATTCCCTCGATCATCTACGGCATGTGGGGCCTGTTCGTCTTCGGCCCCTTCATGGCCGCCTACATCTCGCCCTTCATCAACGACTACCTCGGCGCCATCCCGGTGATCGGGGTGCTGTTCCAGGGCCCGCCGCTGGGCATCGGCATGCTGACCGCCGGCATCATCCTGGCGATCATGATCCTGCCCTTCATCACCTCGGTGATGTACGAGGTGTTCCGCAGCGTCCCGGCCCAGCTCAAGGAATCGGCCTACGCACTGGGTTCCACCACCTGGGAAGTCTGCTGGGACATCGTGCTGCCCTACACCCGCTCGGCGGTGGTCGGCGGCGCCTTCCTCGGCCTGGGCCGCGCCCTGGGCGAGACCATGGCGGTGACCTTCGTGCTGGGCAACGCCCACCAGTTCTCCCTCTCGCTGATGATGCCGAGCAGCTCCATCGCCTCGGTGATCGCCAACGAATTCAACGAGGCCTACACCGATCTGCACCGCTCTTCGCTGATCGCCCTGGGCTTCCTGCTGTTCGTGGTGACCTTCTTCGTGCTGCTGGCGGCACGGCTGATGCTGACGCAACTGTCGCGCAAGGCAGGTAACTGATGCACATCGACGCCTATCTCTATCGCAAGCGGCGGATCAAGAACGGCCTCGCGCTGATCTTTGGCAGCGCCGCCGCCGTGCTCGGCCTGGGTTTCCTGGCCTGGATCCTCGGCACCACCCTGATCAAGGGCGTCAGCGCCCTGAGCCCGGCCCTCTTCGTCGAGATGACGCCGCCGCCCGGTGCCGCCGAAGGCGGTCTGGCCAACGCCCTGTTCGGCAGCGTGCTGATCACCCTGCTGGCCACCGCCATCGGCGCGCCCATCGGCATCCTCGCCGGGCTCTGGCTGGCCGAATACGCCCGCCACTCCAAGCTCGGTCTGGTGGTGCGTTTCGTCAACGACATCCTGCTGTCGGCGCCGTCGATCGTCATCGGCCTGTTCATCTACACCGCCGTGGTGGTGACGCTGAACCAGTACTCCGGTGGCAGCCTGGGCTTCTCCGGTTTCGCCGGCTCCCTGGCGCTGGCCATGCTGGTGGTGCCGGTGGTGACCCGTACCACCGACGAGATGATGCAGCTGCAGCCGCCGGCCATGCGCGAAGCGGCGCTGGCCCTGGGCATTCCCCAGTGGAAGGTGACCCTGCAGATCCTGCTGCGCGCCTCCCGCGCCGGCGTGGTGACCGGGGTGCTGCTGTCCATCGCCCGCATCACCGGCGAGACCGCACCGCTGCTGTTCACCGCCTTCGGCAACCAGTACTGGAACGCCGACGTGCTCAAGCCCATGGCCACCGTGCCGGTGACCATCTTCCAGTTCGCCATGAGTCCGTTCGAGAACTGGCAGCACCTGGCCTGGGCCGGCGCCCTGCTGCTGACCCTGTTCGTGCTGCTCCTGAACCTCTCCTCTCGCTTCTTCTTTCGTAACCGGGATTCCAAGTGACTACCATGCAGACGCAGATACCGGAACTGCAGGCGCGCGACGTCGGCTTCCGTTACAAGGGCCACCAGGCGCTCAAGTCGATCAACCTGGACATCGCGGCCAAGCAGATCACCGCCATCATCGGCCCGTCCGGATGCGGCAAGTCCACGCTGCTGCGCATCTTCAACCGCATCTACTCGGAATACCCGGGGCTGGAAGCGAGCGGCGAGATCCTCATGGACGGGGAGAACATCCTCGATCCCAAGTACTCGCTGAGCCGCCTGCGCAGCACCATCGGCATGGTGTTCCAGAAGCCGGTGCCCTTCCCGATGTCGATCGCCGACAACGTCGCCTACGGCATCCGCCACCACGAGCGCCTGTCCCGCGTGGAGCTGCAGGATCGCGTCGAGCAGGCGCTGCGCGGCGCGGCGCTGTGGGACGAGGTCAAGGACAAGCTCAACCAGAGTGCCCTGGGTCTCTCCGGCGGTCAGCAGCAGCGGCTGTGTATCGCCCGCACCATCGCCCTGCGTCCGCGGGTGCTGCTGCTGGACGAGCCGACCTCGGCCCTGGACCCCATCTCCACCGCGCGCATCGAGCAGTTGCTGGCCGAGCTCAAGCAGGAGTTCACCGTGGTCATCGTCACCCACAACATGCAGCAGGCGGCGCGCTGCTCCGACGTCACCGCCTTCATGTACCTGGGCGAGCTGATCGAAGTGGACAAGACCGACAAGATCTTCACCAAGCCGGACAAGAAGCAGACCGAGGACTACATCACCGGTCGCTTCGGCTGAGGATTTCGCCGGCACTCGGCAAGGCCACTCCCCGGAGTGGCCTTTTTCTTGGGCGGTCGGAAATCGCCGGGCCAGGGCGTCCGCTCAGCGTGTTCCATTCCGAGCCACTGCCGAGCCGTCCAAGATGAATGAAGATTTGATTAAATTTTTCTTTATATTCAATGGCTTGAATTAAAAGCTTTATCTTCCTGCAAGCAAAATGACATCTCTTCTGCCGAGACTGACCCAGCTTCGTGACGGGCTGCTCTGCCAGCCATCACTCCCTGGATAGTCTTGCAAGGAGATCTGCCGATGTCTGTTAACCCTTATCGATTCACGGCGCTGTTCTCGGGCGTGCTCCTGGCCACCTGCTCGGCCGCCGCGAATGCCGCGGTCGATGAGAAGCTGCTCGACATGCTCAAGGCCAACGGCTCCATCACCCCCGCCCAGTACGCTGAATTGCGCGGCGATCTGCAGCAGGAGCAGCAGGCGCGCGCCGCCCAGGTCGCCCAGCAGCAGAAGACCTCCGACTTCGAGAAGAAGCTGGCCTGGGCCGCCAAGACCCAGATCAAGGGCGATGTGCGGGTGCGCCACGAGAGCATCGACATCAGCGGCGAGCCGGACAACGGCCGCGACCGGGACCGCCAGCGCATCCGCGCGCGACTGGGCGCCTACAGCGAGATCAATCCGCAGGTGGACACCGGCATCCGCATCGCCACCGGCGGCGGCGACGATGCCCGCTCCACCAACCAGGACCTCAACGGCTACTTCAACAAGAAGCAGCTCTGGCTGGATCAGGCCTACATCGACTACCACCCCACGGCGCTGCCGAATCTGCATCTGGTGGGCGGCAAGATGGGCCAGCAGTGGGTCAGCACCGGCGATGTCATCTGGGACGCCGACATCAACTCCGAAGGCCTGGCCGGCACCTACAGATACGACCTGGGCGGCGGCGCCGAGCTGTTCGGCAGCACCGGCTACTACGTGCTCAAGGACAACGTCGACGGCGAAGGCTATGAATTCAAGCACGACCTGCGCCTCTACGCCGGCCAGCTCGGCAGCCGCTTCAACCTGGGCGACGCCGCCAAGCTGATGGTCGGTGGCAGCGTCTACGCCTACGACAAGGACCAGGACAGCACCTGCCCGACCACCGGCTCGGTCACCTCGCCCTGCGCCCTGGCGGTCAATGGCAACACCACCGACCGCTTCCAGCTCTACGAGGGCTTCGCCCAGCTGGACCTGACCAAGCTGTGGGTGCCGCTGTCCTTCTATGGCCAGTACGTGGTCAACGACAAGGCCGACGATGGCGAGGACACCGCCTGGCTGGTGGGCGCCAAGACCAAGCTGCTGCAGCGGGTCGGGCTGGAATACAACTACCGCGATGTCCAGCGCAATGCCGTGGTCGGTGCCTTCACCGACTCGGACTTCGGCAACGGCTCGACCGGGGCCCGCGGCCACAAGCTCAAGCTCGGCTACGACATCGACAAGAACTTCGGTGTCGGCCTGACCTACTTCCTCGCCGAGTCCGATACCGCCAGCCGCTTCCGCCGCGACGCCGACGTCAAGACCCTGCAGCTGGACCTGGAAGCCAAGTTCTAACCACGACCCTGAGGTCGTGCTCCTCTTGAACCGCCCTCGGGCGGTTCTTTTTTTGCCTGCTCGCCTGAAAAATGTTGGGCTTCGCTGCGCTCAACCCAACCTACGCCTGAGCCGCCTCGCCCCTACGCCGGAGCTGCTGCCTTTCCCCCTCTCCCGCTGGGAGAGGGTTGGGGTGAGGGTGTCTGGCCGCTGGGCTTCGCTGCGCTCAACCCAACCTACGCCGCCTTACCCCTGCGTCGGAGCTGGTGCTTTTCCCCCTCTCCCTCCGGGAGAGGGTTGGGG